>JBAUIA010000395.1:0-13723 GCA_049680565.1 Phototrophicaceae bacterium | reverse complement strand
AGAACCACCTGCTGTTGATGAAGCAACACGAAAAGCCCATTATGAAAAACTAAGTCGGATTGGGCAGCAACTTACAAATGGTGAGGTGACTTATGAAGACGTACTTACGGATATGCAACCGCCAGAGTGGTATGAATGGTATTTTCATAATGATTCCGAATTTCTATACCCAACATCTGCCCAAACAGTTGCCTATATTACACGTGCATTCAATGACATCCAAACGATTGCTCAATCTTATTCAGATGTACAGTTGAATACAGGGATAAACTACATCATCAATAATGGGTGTTCTGATTATATGTTTGCATTAATTGATGAGGATGTTCCGCTAGAAAAAAGGCGCGATGCAGTCGAATCATTTGCGAGTGTCTACGAAAATTTATATGCGCTACGTTGTGATAATATCCCAATCGAAGGTGGCGGCGCAAACCCCTTAAATACGACCTGTTATATGTGGTGGGATATTATTCCATTTTATGGCAAGTCAGGGATTGAGGCACGCGAAGCTCTTGATGAGATGATGCTTACTGTGATGCAACGCACCTTGTTTTTGGATAATTATACCTGTCAACAAGGTGCATTACATGGTTTGGGGCATTGGCATTATGTTTATCCGCAGCAAGTTGAAACAACCATTGATGCCTTTCTAAAACGTCCTAATTTGCATGAGGAAATTATCCTGTACGCAAAACAAGCACGCACAGGACATATTTTATAGTGGATGAAAACTAAAAACGATTTTGCATCGATTCTGTGTAACCTGTTAATTCAGCATAACCATAACCAGTCACATCACCGAATACTTGGACAGCCCCTTCCCAGTAAGACGGATCAGTTTCAGCAAGTTCTTGATCTCGCATTAAGGGGGTCACACTAAAATTAAGGGTCTCGCGTGATGTTGTCACTTGTATATCCCAACCCGATGGATAGTCTGCACCTGTGTGTGGACTTGTCCATGTATCTGTGCGGGTAATGGTAAAATCATCCAACGAAATATATTCTGTTGTGCCATCAGGATAGATTATCAAGCCTGATGAGAAGGCAATCGTCTCATTATCTTCGCCACGAATATCAAATAACATCATCTCGGTATCGTTATCAAAAATGAGACCAAACCAATCCCAACCGCGTGTACCCTCTTCGAGCGCACTGGTACTAAATTCGTGATCTCTCCATGTGTTGCCTGTCACATCGAAGGTTTCGTCATGGATTGTAATTGTGCCAATTGTCTCTAAGCGCGATAGGGTGTAATAGTAACTGGCGTTATCGCCATCAGATGATTTTGGAGATAAGCCATTATCCCCTTGGAGTGCAACAGGCTTGAGTTGTTCTAATTGTAGATCAATACTGAAATCTTCAGTTACTGCTTGGATTGTCACCAATGAAGCCTCGTCGTTTTGTGCTAAGATTTCCCAATCTTCAACCCAAACCCGATAAACAGGATCAGTTACTGCACCTGCTAACCCTGCACTACTGCGACTAAACCGTTCATCGTGATAAAATTCATTTTCAGCAATATCACTCACTGTAAAATGTGCCAGATACACTTGATTTGTACGCCATTCGCTATCTGATTCCGTTGTTATGGGATTGATAGCACGGCGGAAAATCGTAAATTGATAGCCGAAGCGTCGTCCATCGGCTGTCGCAACATTACCCGTGTAATACCACCACTCCGTCAAATAATCAGGGTGTGCGCCAAAATCCTCTGGAAAATTCCAATCATACGGAGCATCGGCTTTAGCAAATAAATCTAAATCAACGTCAGGGGCTTGTAATGAGGTGGTGGCAGATACTGATCCATCGCCACCCACTTGGACAAGCGAAATCCCTATCACTAAAATCACAGCGATGATGATGGCTGTTAACATCATTTTACGAAAATTTGTCATGTTGACCACTCAGTCTAATTGTTACTAAATTCACAAGCAGTATAAATGACATATCTGAGTGTGGGCTTAAATTTAGCCCATGAAACAAAAAGAACATCCATGAATCATGCTGGATGTTCTTTCTAAAGTCATTTGCGTGAGGGCATTGAAACCATTCAAGCATCAAGATAATCACTCATTATTGTGTATCTTGGCTATTTTTACCCCTATCCACCTATGAGCGCCAGCGAAGCGGATTTAGGGGAGAGTTGTGGTAAAACATTGTGTTAAGACCCATTGTGACGCATAAGACATAGAGACCATTTCTCTACACTTATAGCCTCTAAAATTGTCCCAAAAATTAATCGCCTTTGTAACGGCTCATGATGAGGGTGGCGTTGTGTCCACCAAAACCAAAAGCATTGCTCATGACGTGTGTTAACTTGCCTTCACGGGCGGTATTTGGCACATAATCAAGATCACATTCAGGGTCAGGCGTGGTGTAATTAATTGTCGGTGGCAGAATATTATCTTCTAAGGCTTTAATGCAGAAAACAGCTTCGGCTGCACCTGCTGCACCCAGCATATGCCCTGTCATTGATTTTGTGCTACTCACAGGTGTGCTATACGCATGATCGCCCAAGGCTAATTTGACCGCTTTTGTTTCGGTCTTATCATTGAGCGGTGTTCCTGTTCCGTGTGCGTTAATATAACCAATGTCCGACGTATTTAATTTTGCGTCTTTTAGTGCTTGTAACATGGCATGTGCTGCTGCGCTACCATCGGCGCGTGGTGCAGTCACATGAAACGCATCGGCAGTATGACCATAGCCTGTAATTTCGGCATAGATATGTGCGCCACGGGCTTTGGCATCTTCCAACCGTTCGAGCATTAACACCCCTGCACCTTCACCTGCTACAAATCCGGGACGTTCTAAATCAAACGGGCGTGATACCCATGCAGGGTCTTTGCCTTCTGGCGGATGCCCAACAGCTTTAATATTATCTAATGCGGATAAGACCACATCAACCACACAGGCTTCTGTACCACCTGCTAGCATATAATCAGCACGTCCTAAACGGAGCATATCAGCAGCATCACCGATGGCATTGTTACCTGTCGAACAAGCATTGATAATGGTGTAGTTCGGTCCTCGTAAATTAAATTCCATGCTAACTTGTGCGCTAATTTGATCGCTGAGAATAGGGGCAACCATGTGAGCGCGAACACCGCGTGGTCCTTTTTCGCTAAAATTACGCACGGCTTCAATCGTCGTCCCAATGCCACCGATACCTGTACCGACTGAAACACCGATGTTATACATATTTTCTTCTGTGACTTCTACACCCGAATCTTCGAGTGCTTGCTGCGAGGCTAAGATTGCAAATTTTTGTGCGAGATCCGTTCGTTTTGCTAATTTACGATCAAAGCGTGCATCAATATCAAAGTCTTTGACTTCGCCTGCAATCTTGATATTAATATGATCGGTGGTGAAGCGCTGAATCCAATCAATGCCTGACCGACCATTTTTGATATTATCCCATGATTCTGTGACAGTCATACCAACAGGGCTAACAATGCCCATGCCTGTCACAACGATACGGGGAAACTCCATAATATTGCCTTTCAACTGATTTGCGACTAATTACCCCTAAGAGTATCAGAGTCACATCGGTTTATCAATTTTAGTGTCTTTTTAACCTTACACGACCTGTAACACAATCTGATGGTACTAGTTACTCTCAGTATTTTTCAGTGAGTCGATGATTTGTGCAAAATTAGTAAGATCATCTTCGCTAAAGGTAACGATACAAAAGTCTTGGAACATAATATTGGTTGCTTCTTCGAGTGCATGACGAAATTCACGCCCCTCATCAGTGAGGGTGTAATAATCGTCGTGTGTGCTAATCAATCCAAATTGGACTAATTCATCTAATGCTGCCTGATAATCTGATTGATTGTAGCCACGATGTGCCAGATGCTCGGCTAATTTACGCGCATTGTGTTCTTCATCATGCCAAACATGCGTAAAAACTTCCATGCGAATCCCCGTGAAACCAGCCTCGCGCCAAATAGCTGCATGGACATCATCACGATAGAGTTCAAATAGGTTAATCCAGCCCAATAATGTGCCTAATTGTCCACCTGTATCGGCAACATGCGTATAAAAACGATGTCCCAACACCATACTCGGTTTGTTTTGAGGTTCATCGGCGTGTTTAGCTGCTTCGTAGCCTTTTTGTAAAAAGCCAATCAATTGCTCAAATTCTGCTTGTGGCAATAATGTCACAGGTTGATAGGCAGTTGTGCGTTGTGCAAAATAATCGAGATAGCCATCACGCCCTGCATCGGTCACTGTGAATGTACCATCGGCATGTTTTTCAGCATATCCAGCTTGCACTAATGCTTCAAAGTGTTGATCGATGGTAATGGGATTCATATAGGCACGGCGTTGCAACTGGTGGGTCACAATTTCGCCATTAATCGCTTGATCTTCAAAAACCATGAAATCCATCAAACGTTGCCAACCTGCAACGGATTCGATAACGTGCGGTGGAAAATCGGAATCAAGCCCTCGCATTTTGCCAATAACAACAGGGAATGCCGATTCTAAAGTGTGCCAAACATCAATCATAAAGTTTTCCTTTTAAGAATTTTAGTACATAATCAGATCGTTAACTTATATATTGCCCACTGAATACGTGTCGTATTTCGGTGAAACGTGTTTTAATCAATGATACACACACCATTATTCTATAGAAAGGCACGATATGGCATCCATTACCCGCCAAGATGCTTTAGATTATCATCGGCTAGGTCGTCCGGGCAAGATTGAGGTCGTTGCGACTAAACCCGTTAACACACAACGCGATTTATCATTAGCGTATTCGCCCGGTGTTGCTGAAGCTGTCACTGAAATTCATAAAGATCGTATGGCTGTTTATCAACTAACAGCAAAAGCTAACCTCGTTGGCGTTGTCAGCAATGGCACGGCAATTCTCGGATTAGGTGCATTAGGTCCTGAAGCCAGTAAACCTGTCATGGAAGGAAAAGGGGTTTTATTTAAACGCTTTGCTGATATTGATGTTTTTGATATTGAAATTAATTCCAAAACAGCCGACGAAATTATTGCAACAGTTAAAGCCATTGCACCCACATTTGGTGGGATTAACTTAGAAGATATTAAAGCGCCTGAATGCTTTGAGGTCGAAACACGTTTACAAGAAATGCTCGATATTCCTGTTTTCCATGATGACCAACACGGCACAGCTATCATCAGTGGTGCTGCTTTGATGAATGCTTGCGAAGTCACCCATCGTAAATTTAAAGACTTACACGTTGTGATTGTGGGTGCAGGGGCAGCAGCGATTGCAACCGCCAATTTTTATGTAACGCTTGGTGTTCAGCGCCAAAATATCACAATGGCAGATATTCACGGTATCGTCTACAAAGGACGTGAAGTGGATATGGATGAGTATAAAGGCGCTTTCGCTACGGAACGCAATGTTCGTAGCATTGAAGAAGCGCTAGTCGGTGCAGATGTTTTGCTGGGCTTATCGGCAAAAGGTGCAGTCAAAGCAGATTGGCTAAAAGGGATGAATAAAAATCCGATTGTTTTTACGATGGCAAATCCTGATCCTGAAATTACGCCAGAAGAAACACGTCGGGTACGTCCTGATGCACTGATCGGGACAGGACGTAGCGATTATCCGAATCAAGTTAATAATGTACTCGGATTCCCATTTATCTTTCGTGGTGCATTAGATGTCTACGCAACGCGCATCAATGAGGCGATGAAGCTAGCTGCTGCAAAAGCCTTAGCAGCACTTACTAAAGAAGATGTACCTGATAGTGTGTTATCGGCTTATGGCTTGAGTGCGCTCAAGTTTGGGCGTGAGTATCTGATTCCTAAACCGCTTGATTCGCGTGTTTTGCTCTATGTTGCGCCTGCGGTTGCCGAAGCTGCAATGGAGAGTGGGGTTGCCCGCCGTGATATTGATATTGATGACTATCGTAATCGGTTGATTGCACGGCAAGGACGCGGACAAATCGTGCGTAATTACATCATGAGCAATGCTAAATTAGGGCAGAAAAAACGGATTGTGTTTGCAGAAGGGCGCGAACCTAAAATGATCCGTGCAGCAGCGCGTGTTAAAGATGAAGGCATTGCTGAACCGATTTTACTCGGGAATCCTGATGATATTCGTCAAATTATCAAAGATTTAGGCTTACGCTTTGAGCCAACGATTGTTGATAATTATAATGATCCACGCATTGATGAATATTGCAAAGGCTTATATGAATTGCGCCGTCGTAAAGGCGTAACAATGGATAAAGCGCAATCACTCATTCGTAGTCGCAATTACTTTGGTCCCATGATGGTTAAAAGTGGTGATGCGGATGCGATGGTGAGTGGTATCGCGCATGAATATCCTGATGTTATTCGCCCTGCATTACAAATTTTTGGCACACGCGAAGGCGCATCTATTGTTTGTGGTCTTTATATCATGATTATCCGTGATGATGTTTATCTGTTCACCGATACGACAGTTAATATTGAGCCAAATGCTGCGACCCTCGCCGAAACTGCTATCTTAGCCAATGATTTTGCAAAAACACTCGGCATTGATCCACGGATTGCGATGCTGTCATTTAGCAATTTTGGTAGTACACCGCATCCAGCCTCACAAAAAGTATCCGATGCCGTCGCTATTGTACAAACAGAGCGCCCTGATATTTTGATCGATGGCGAAATGCAAGCCGATACAGCCGTTGTGGAAGCGATTGTCGATGATCGCTATTCGTTTAGTAAGGTCAAAGATGCCAATGTTTTGGTGTTCCCAAATCTTGCTGCGGCTAATATCGCTTATAAATTGCTCTCGCGCTTATCCAATGCAACAGCGATAGGTCCTATCTTGTTAGGGATGGGCGCACCGATTCATGTATTGCAAGCAGGTGATGATGTTGAGGATATTGTGGCGATTGCTGCGGTAGCTGCAATGGATGCTCAGAGCCGTTCGAGTCGCGGTTATTAGGGAAATAAAGTAATCTATCAATGATATAGTTTAATCACAGTCCCCTATTGATTGGGGACTATGATGTTTCTCAGCAAGGTACAATGATTATACTTGCTATAAATACTGAATGTTTGAAGAAATAATATCTTATGATTCATAAACGCAGCAAACCTAATAAGCGTAATGTATTCAGCCATTTCTGGAATGAATTTCTATTTGCACGCAACTTTGAATATGAAACACCCCTCACGCCTGATGAAGTCGTGGATAGTTTAAAAACAATTGAAGATCAAAAGCATAAAATGCTTTTATTATCGCTAACAGATTTAAAACACGATGTGACGGTTGAACGACATGGCGATAAAGCGAGTGATTTTAAGATTGAACTTCAAAGCGAAAAACGGGATAAATGGTGGGAAACAGGTTCATCGATTGTCTATGCAGAAGGAACAATCACAGCAGAGCAAGATACTGGCATAACACGCATCACAGGGCGAACACGCTTTAATGGTCAATATTATGCGATTATTTTGTTCATGTTCTTACTCAATTTTACGATTCAATCACTTCAAAGCGATATTGTATGGTCAACCATCTGGATCACACTCATTGTCGTTTTCTGGGGATGGTTATATATGGAACGCAATAATTTATCAGATCGCATTGATACGATAATCATGAATGCTAAAGCGCTGCAAGCTATAGAAAATTTATCCGATGATTCGATAGTCAATGATGTTAACGAGGACACAGCACCTAACAGCGATACCATGTCCTCATTGAATCTCTAATTCATGAAAGGTTTTAGATAGTAGCTCATGAATCTTAAAGGTTGCTCACTATCAGCAGTGATTGTGACCTGTGGGGCATCAGGACGCGCCAAAATTACATCATATTGCCCTAATGCTGTTGTATGGGTAGGGAAGTGTGCTTCGCCTGCGCCATCTGTCACATAGAGGAATAAGTCCTCACCGTCTTGTGGTGCTTCAATGAAGGTTGTTCCGCCTGCTTCCATCCATGTGGCGGTTAACCGTGCCGATACATGGCTATCCATTGGCGAATCATCCCCCACTAAGCTATAGACATCGGCATCACCCACTTTGCGAACAGGTAATTCATGCTTACTGAGTTGTTGATAATGAGGTTCTAAGCCGCGATGTTCCAGATCGGCAATGAACCAAATTTGAATCACACGCGCAGGGTCATCGCCATAATTCAATTCTTGATGCTCAATATAATCACCTGCAAACATGCGCTGTAAATCGCCCGCAACAATATCTCCTTTACCACCCGTTGAATCTTCGTGCGATAATGTGCCTTCTAATGCCCATGTATAAATTTCTAAGCCACGATGTTGATGCCATGTGAAGCCATTATGGGGGGCAATATGGGTCATATGAGCGGTCAGCATCCCGCTCAAACGCTGCAAAGGTGACCATCCCCCAACAGCAAAGTGCGAATGTAACCAATGCACAGGATTAATACTTGGAAATTTATCCGCGGGGTAATGCTGGATGACATTATCTTGCAAGAATCCATCATGAATATAAGATTGCATCAATGGAATTTGTGTCATTTACAATTGCCTCATCTACTTAATCGGACGATAGTCCATTTATTATAATATATAAGACGGGCTGACGCAGCACTTACTTACGCATCATTAAGCAGCGCTTCAAATATTGTAATTGTATGAGCAGGGGTATAGCGTGCGAGTGCCGTTTGCATGGCATCCATATTGGCTCTGATGATCTGATCGTTTAGTAATTGGTCAATATGTTGATGAATTACATCGGGATTATCGTTTTCACGGTCTCCCACAATCCCAATCTGATGATAAGCAATCCGTGCTGCTGTGCCAAATTGGTCATTTACAGCAAAGGGATAAGAGAGCATCGGTACACCATAATGCAAACATTCCATCACTGTGCCAATCCCTGCGTGCATCACAATGGCATCTGCTATTTTTAGTACCTTTAATTGGGATACCCACTCAAAAATATGAACATTATCGGGTACATCTTGGTAATCATCAGTGCGCCGTTTACCCATACTCATGATGACTGTCCAATTGGCTTGGTTCGCTACAGCAGCCATCAGGCGCTCGATAAAGTGGCTATCATCGCCTTTAAAAAGTGACCCAAAAGCACAATAAATCACCCGTTGATTGGGATCATCTGCGATTTTTGCGAGTAATTGCATCAGGCGTTGACCGTCTGTTTCGTGTACAGCTTCAATGCGCTCTTGATTGAGTAAAGCTCCTAGATGATACACATTTTTAGGCGGATGATGCGGAAAATCAAACTCAATCGCGTTCAAATATAATAAGGGAAAATTTGTGACTAAAATGGGATTTATCCAATGATAGGCACTTGCATTTCGGCGTAAATCAAAGCCAACTTTTTGGGCAAGATGCCGTAAAATTGAAAGGCGATATAAGCCACCATTGCTCAGAAAGTGTCGGATTTCACCGCGCAATAATCGGAGTTGATAACGCCACCACGCCACCTCAATACCAATTGACGACCCTCGCCAGCCTTTATTGGGAATGATGTCGTCATGAAGCGGTGGGATATTACGCCGTTTATAAACTGATGGGAAATAAGCACAGGTTGCTATCGGTATCTTTAGTGTTGTTAATGCAATGATATGTTCAGGTAATTCGGCTTCAATGACGAGTAAATCAGCGTGCAAGTCCTCTATAGTAGCGACCATTGCATCCATTTTGAGCGCAGCTACGCCAGCATCACGCCGTTGACGCATATCACGCCATTTTTGCCAGTGTGATCGTGTCTCAGTGATTGTGCTGGGCGCATCTAACTGAACATAAGCCATATTATAAGCACGAATCGCTTTCCCTTGTGGTTTAGGGCTTGCAATTGTTATCCGATGATTGGCTTGTTGGAGACGTTTTGATAAGTCAATGATTGCATTACGTACACTCACAAGGTCATTGATGATAAATACAATATGTGCCATCTCGTCCTAATCTTCCTGAAAGTATTTATTATCTCCATTATATCGGGTTGAATGTTCAATCCTATACTGCATCCACGAAGATTGATCTTGATGGGTGCTATTATGCCATGATAGGCTCATGCAAACGCTATTTTACATATTTAAGAGGACACGCAATGACCGATCAGTCGCAATATCATCATGATTTTTATAAGGCTACATTTGTGGATAACAGTGAATGGGGTACAAAATTCCCCAATGAGGGTGAAGTCTTACGGGCTAGCAAAATTATGGCATTGGCGACGCGGATTGCTAAAGAGGCAAATCGTAGCGATGAGCCACTCAAGATATTGGATGTAGGATCAGGGCGTGGGTGGTTATCACAATTGCTAACATTTTATGGCGTTGTTCAAGGGGTAGAACCTGTTACACCTGTTGTTGAGCATGCGCGTAAAATCTATCCACATATTGAGTTTACGGCTGGTACACCGCGAATGATGCTTGATAAGGGCTTAGATAATCATTTTGATCTGATTGTCTCATCGGAAGTATTAGAGCATGTTCCTTATGCCGAACAGCAATCATTTATGAGGGTTATCAGTGATTTATTGAATGAGACAGGGCATCTGATTTTAACAACGCCACGCGCTGAAATTATGGATGTCTGGATGGAACAATACGCAAATGCTTCTCAACCCATTGAAGATTGGGTCAGTGAAGCACAATTAGCACAACTTGTTGCCAATGCAGATTTAACGATGGTAGAGCATAATCGCTTTCTGACCTATTCAGGCGCACTACGAAAAAATATCTTAGACCGTGCCTTACTAAAAATTTTAACAGCAATCGGTTATCAATATGCTGAACCTAAGCGCCTAACAACCTATCAAATTATCCATGCGAAGAAATAATTTATAAGAGAATTAAAAAAAGATGCCTCATCAGTGATGAAACATCTTTTTTATAGTTACTGCATATACATCAGTATTTATTCTTGTGGTGTACTGTGTTCGAGGCGTAAGCCAACTGCTGAACGTGCTGGGAAACCTGCCCAGTATGTATGTTCATCAGTGAATTCACCTGCGTCATCAACAGCGTAAACACCATCAATTGAATTTTCAACAGGTACATCAAGGTATTCATTTAAGGTTTCATCACCCTTAATGTATACGCCGAAGAATGCTGTTGCAAAATGTTGTGCGATGTTGTTCATACGTGCGGTATCCCAAACAGCATCAACATAATGGGTATAAAATGGTGAATCGGCTGCAAGTAATTCGTTTGGAACAGGCATTGCTGCACCTGAGTTATGATTACCATTTTCAAATGTCAATAAATAGCGGTCTGCATTAACAGCGAGGTCATAGATAGCGCGTGTACCGATTTCATAACCAGATACATCATCAACACTACCTGCCATGAAGAAAATTGGTGTTTCAATACCAGCTAAACCTTCAGCATCCCAGAAGCCAACATTCATGCCCCAAGGTGCAACAGCAATAACCGCTTTAATGCGATCATCAAAGGTTGCTTCATATTCTTCTGTACCTGATTGGCGTGCAGCAAGTAAGCCATTAGGAGGACCGAATCCGAAAGCGACACTTGCTTCGGTATAGCCACCACCCACAACATTGACAACACCATAACCACCCATTGAGTAACCGATGATACCTGTATTATCAGCATCAACTAAGCCTGCGAGGAAGTTATCACTATCGCTTGAACCCATTTCAGCCATTGTATTGAGAACAAATAGTTGATCGAGTGAGCGATTGAGCAATGTACTACCAAAAGCATTTTGGTCAACATAGGTGCTGTCAGTATGGTCAATAGAAACCACGACATAGCCTTTTGTTGCCAAACTTTCCGCGAGATGTGCCATCAAGAAACGGTTACCGGGGTATCCGTGAGAGATAATGATGAGCGGATATGGACCAGCACTCATATCAGGAGCAGCATCACGTACAGCACGCCCTAAGAGGGTTGCATCAATATCAACATCGCGTGTACCAACAATATATGGTGTTGGGGCTGCACCGTCAGTTGCTGCCGGATACCAAACTTCTACGGTGAGTGGGCGATCATAAAATACAGTTTCGCCATCAGGTTGTGTATTAAGAATATCAACTTGATCTGGATTAACCAATTCGAGGGTTTGTACACCAATATCAAAATCGCCTTGCGCTGCTAAAGCTGGTGCATCAGGGCGCACAAAGTCAATATTGTTGGGAGCAGGTTCTTGTGCCACAACAATCCCTAAACCTAATGAAAGTAAGGTCAGTAAAACGATTAAAAATTTACGCATAACAATCCTTTTTGTACAAAATATATAATTAAATTCAAATTTGATTATACACTTATACTAAAAAAGAAGATATGACATTGCCAAACCTTAATCTTATTGTGAGGTTACTTAATATCTGACCTTACGCGAAATGTTGAAATTTTGTCATCACAGCTAAGAATGCTGTGTTCATCGTTCTGAGTTCTGAGAATTTTTTGGTAACTACTCAGCACCCAGCACTCAGTACAAAAATTCTGTTTAAGGTTTCCTGTACCTTGATTACTCTGATTTAAAACTAAGTGCGTAACATCAGTTATAAAGGTTGCTATACTGTCATTAGGCGTACACCTTAGCAAAAAAGATGCGTGATGAAAAGTGTTCCGATAAGCGCCAAAGCCATAAGCAGCAATCTCAACGCTAGTACCATACCTTGTGAAATATAATATACGTTGTATGTGAAACTAAAACTCAATCGCATCATCGACTTGAAAGGTCTGAATATCAATACTGAAGCGAGTTTTCAAGAGATGTCGCAATAAATGAGAGGTAATTTTGGCAATGAGTCGTGTGACAAGTCCAGTCCGAGTACGGGCTAACAAGCGTTCTAAATGTCGTCCTGTATTTTGAAGTTCATGGAAAGCCCCTTCAATGCGCTCTCGGACACTGTTAAGCCGTTTTTGTACGCCAGACGGTAATCTCATGATTTGGTTGCGCCTGCTAGGAGTCAGAAATTGATTACCTGTCTGCACTTGCATTTGAGATTGCCATTCCTCACCAATGAACCCTTTGTCACCAATGATGGTCGCATTTTGCACATATGGCAAAACTGTTTCAGCAGCTTGTCTTTCATCTGTGTTGGCAGAAACCAGTTCATACATAATGGGTAAGCCCTCTAAGGTCGTCAACATCACCAGTTTATAGCCCCAATAATACAGTTTGCGACTGCTACAATAGCCATAATCTGCTTCTCCTGCAAAGTCACTATGAGACTTGCTTCGTTTGTATCCCACGACAGGTAAGGGTTTCGTGTCAAGTAGGTAATATGTTTGCTCTAATGCCCCTAGCTCGTTCAACCAGTACCGTCGTAAGCTTTCCAATAGATGCCTGAGATTGCGACAGCGACGGTTGTATTGACTTTGCTCAGGTAATTTCGGAAACAGCTCGCCATAATTCGCACGGATAAATTCCAAATACTGATACTCTCCAGGATAGGGGATGTAGTCCGCACTCAACATCAAGCTCAAAACCTCACTATCTTTGAACGCTGGAAGACGACCCACTTTGCCTTTTAATAGCTCTTTGCCTTCTGCTTCATACCAATCATCTACTACCACATACACTATGGTCAAAATTGTTTCTATATCTATACTTGCCATGGGTGATGAACTCTCGATCTTTTGTTTTGTCACTTAATATCTTGAGTTCTTTCACCCTTTTCGTCAATTCTATTTCACATATAGCGTAATATACAACTTGATACCGCAATCGAGCGAAAAGAATTAAGCTCCTAAGCATTAGGTAGGCTACACGCGCATCGACTTTTGATTTATACTAATTGTGAATAGTTGCACAAAGTAATCAAAGTGGTG
>JBAUIA010000394.1:0-4319 GCA_049680565.1 Phototrophicaceae bacterium | reverse complement strand
GTCAAAGCCTTCCCGTTTACCAATAGTGCTGAATGGCTGACATGGAAAACCACCTGTTAAGATATGATGATTGGGAATCTCGGTAGCAGGAATTTTTGTAATATCACCACATGGTTTTTCACCAAAGTTTGCCTCATAGGTTGCTTGTGCGTATTTATCCCATTCAGAGCTAAATACACAACGATTCCCAACTGATTCAAAAGCTAAACGAAAACCACCAATACCAGCAAATAAATCAATAAAATCAAAAGTCTGTTGTTTCATATGTAGAGATTCTTACTATTAATCGGCAAATATGTTCTATAGTTTATCATATCTCAATCATAGTCATAGAGCATGAGCAATTAGAAACAGGTTTCAATTGATTGTGTGGCGAATAGCAATCTCAAGTGTTTTAGGGCATACTAAGTCTCTATCAAATCACACATTATAAAAGTAGATTTAGCATGAGCGATAATCAACAATCAGTACGATCACAAGTGACTCTCTCACGGGTTTTGCGGTATGGCGGATTCGCTATTTTAATCGGTATGCTCGTCCTATCCTTGATTTATCAAGCGAGTAATCCGAATGCAAGCGATGAAGAACGCATTGAAGCAACCGTACAAGCAGGGGTCAATCAAGGCTTAACTGCCGTCGCGCAACAAACAGGCACACCTGAACCAACGGCACTCCAAGCGACAGTTGATGCACGGATTGATGCGACACTCACTGCCATTGTTGCTTTATCTGTCACACCCACCCCTGATCCGGATCGCACGGCTGCCGATGAAGCAATCGATAACACTGTTGGCTTCTTTGAAGGCTTGTTATCACCGATTCTAGGCTTGTTTAGTGGGGTATGGAATTTCGCTGGATTAGGCGGTTTATGGATACAAGTCTTATGCTGTATTGTGCCACCTATCTTGATTGTGGTTGGTATCGCTAACGATTGATATGGTTGTGCTGACGAGGGCGCGAGAGTGTACGCCCTCATAAAACACGATGCAGCATTTAACTGCTTGACCGCAAAGGTCCTGTCTTGCGTCGCCCAACATTGGGGTGCGATTCACGGACTATCGGTAAAATATCTTGTCCAATCTGAACATCATCTTGTGGCTTGCTGATATTAGGATGCACTGACCAATATTCACGATGGGTGACTGTTTCGTCGGGGCGTAATTGGCGTAAGCCACCTAAAGTTTCAAGTTCAAGCAAGTTCTGATCAGAATAGACTTCAACTTGTGTTCCCATATCTGGATAGGTTGTTTCTGATAAGGGCGGATGGAACGATTTCACAAAAAGCGTATCATCATTGACATAGGCTAACCACCCTACCGACCATAAATATTCTTGGATAACTTGTAAACCTATTTTTATAGGACTTTGCATTTGGCTATCTTGTTTCATCAAGATATATTTATCCCCAAAATGTAAGCGTGAGTCATTGAGTGATGTGTAGCCCCATAATGTGAGGGCGTGAGTTGGCAACAACTGCAGATCATGAGCAATGTGTGGTGGTAAAGGTACAATGGCGACCCCACCCGGTTTCATGACGGTCACTGCCCAAGGTGCAAGTTCGATGGGCCACATACCTGTATTGGTAAACGTATGGTCAATCACAAGCGTTTCATTTTTAAAAAACATACTAATTTGCTTCTGGATGCCTGTGGATTCTTCTACTGGGGGAATAAAATAATGTATATTATCCAGATCAAAATGTTCGACAGGGACATTATCAGGTTGGTAGGTACGCGGATTAACTTCAGGGGCGTGCCATAAGCGATGCCCTCCATATGAGCGCCACGCATCACCACCTGTTTTACCCATATCTTCAGGGATTGTATGCAGCATATTGTCACCATCACGTAAACCAAAGTAAATAATACGTGGTCCTACATCGGTTGTGACAATTGCATCAACGTGATCGTTATACAAGCGGTAGCAATTATCCCAGCCACCAAATGACATTTTTTCTACGTTCATAAAGCCTCTCTTCATTTCAAATATAATGGTGTTCAGCAATTGGACTGCTTTACAGGCGCGACTTTTTAGAAAAGCCTAATGTCACGCGAGTGCCTTGCCCAAGTTCACTCTCTATCTCTAACAAGCCATCGTGCAATTTCATAATGCGTTCTGTAATGGATAAGCCTAAGCCTAAACCTCGTAAATTGCCTGATTGATCGACTTGATAAAATCGTTTGGTAATCTCAGATAAATCTTGAGGCGAAATACCGATGCCTGTATCATCTACAATGAAGTAAACCATATCATTGCTTTCACTGATGGTGATACTAATCGTCTGATTTGCTGGCGTAAAATCAATCGCATTATTGAGGATTTTACTGATCGCTTGACGAGCATAATCGGGAATTAGATTCACTAAAACAGGTTGTTCAGGTAGATGAAAAGTCACTTTAATATCCTTTTTACGGGCTTGGCTTGATTTTATCTCCCAGATGGTACGGAATACGTAACTTAGATTTTCCTCTTTAAAAACATAATCCCGCTCCATATCCAATTTAGCCAATAAATTAAGGGCATCAACGAGATTCACAATCATTTCAACCTGTACACTAATGCGATCTAAATAGTTACCAGCGACTTCCATATCAATTTTGCGAGATAGCAAATGCACAGATGTCTTGATATTGGTTAGCGGTGTCCGAAATTGATGCGATGTATCTTGGATAAATCCATACAATAAACGTGTTCGTTCTTCTTCCATTGCGCGATTAATTGCCTCAGCCGCTTCTTTGGCATAATCATCACTATCACTTAGGTCTTGAATGAGATTACCCTGTGCAGCGTTGAGCTTTTCAGCGAGCATCATATTATGAATACAAACTGCGGCGTGTCCTGCTAAATATGTTAGTGGCTCGGCATGCTTAACATCGAATAGATGTTTGATAATACGATTCTCTAAGTAGATAACACCAATCACAATCCCCATCGAAATTAAGGGGACGCATAATACTGAATTGAGATTTAACATATTCACAGATTCAGCATTTTCAAAGTGCATATCATCAACAGCACTTGTCGTAAGAATATAGTGCTTCTTTTGCATCACACGATAAATAATTGTCCGACTCACCTGATCTTGTGGTTCGATGACATTATTGCCCTTATTATCTCGCGCAACGGGAAATGCTAACTCTCCCGATTCATCCACCAATACAACAAATCCATATAAAGCATTTAATAGCTCAATGCTAATATCCAATGCGTACTCCAATAGCGGTTCAAGTTCATTGGTCGCATTCATCTGTTGTGCTATTTCTAGCAATTGTCCCAATAGTATGTCGTCATTTGATGTAAGCAAATCAGGAATCCTCATCAGAAATAAGTCTATTTAGATTGTAAGGGTTTCTATTGGCATGTGCCAATTAAGAATTGAATTTGACCACATCAACAAAAGTAGCTCGGTACGAGGAGGTATTTAAGTGGCAATTGTAAAAAAATTGCGGTTCTACATTAGAACCGCAATTTTATGGCTATTATTCAGTTATGCGCTGGATATTATGAAGCCTTCTGAGCAATCCGACGGCGCAATGCCACAAGTATACCGGCACTCAGCGTCACAATCAGCCACAGCATATTGCGCCAAAACGGTGTTTCGCCTGTTTCTGGCAATGTCGAGATAGGGCTACCACTCGTCATACATTCTTCATCACCTTGATTTGCAGCATTAACACAGGCTGTATTATTAACTTCAACACCATCTAAAACAGTGGTGAAGATACTGAATTGAGCCGTTTCACCTACATTTAGGGTTGGGTAAGTTACTGTCACAGTTTGTCCACTAATGACAATATTACCACCCGGTGCAACGACATTATCAACACGCAAGGCAGGGATTAATGTATCTGTAACGACAACATTTTGTCCGACAACTGTACCGACATTGGATACCGTCACAATCCACTCAAGTGATTCACCTGTCACACCGACTTCACCTACATTTAAGAAACCAATTTTACTGATTGCAGGATCGAAGACATTAATCGCTGGCTCAACACCCTCTTGTTCAGCATTTGCATTTTCAGGTGCTTCCTCAGTCGCATCGGGTGTCACCTCTGGCGTGATTTCTGGCGTCACTTCTGGTGTGATTTCAGGTGTCACTTCTGGCGTGATCTCAGGCGTCACCTCTGGTGTCACTTCTGGTGTGATCTCAGGCGTCACTTCTGGTGTGATTTCTGGCGTCACTTCTGGCGTGATCTCTGGTGTCACTTCTGGTGTGATTTCAGGTGTCACTTCTGGCGTGATCTCTGGCGTCACTTCTGGCGTCACTTCTGGTGTGATCTCGGGTGTCAATTCTGGTGTGATCTCAGGCGTCA
>JBAUIA010000393.1:0-2116 GCA_049680565.1 Phototrophicaceae bacterium | reverse complement strand
TCACGCATATATTCCATGAACTCTGCCCTCACCCATGGGAACAGTTCAAATAATACATCCAGCTTACCATTACGAAGATCGCATACAAGACGAATACCATCTCGAATAGTTTGAGTGAAGGAGCGCTTGTTTTTGAGTTGATTGACAAGTTCAATAAGAGTTTGATCTTGCCGAGACTTTGCGTTGAGCCAAAATCTAAATTGACGTTGATACCTATTATCAGCAGCAGCCATTTTGTGTTATCCTCATTTGTCTTGTAATGACACTGTCGTTAAACGACAAGATGTAGCTATATTTTACCATTAAGGCTATAATAAATCAAAGAGTGTATAAGTATAAATATAAATTATAGGGTAGGGGAGGTATTTAAAGGTATATGACTACATATTCTGTAGGTGAGGCTGCAAAAGCTCTAAATGTTAGTGATGGTACTATCCGCAATTGGACGGAGAATAAAGTATTTGAGGTTTATTTATCAAATGTAGCTACACGAACTGGTGCTTATAAGGACGCAAAAGAACGCAGATATAGTGAGACAGACTTACATGTGCTTAATACAATTCGAGTGCATAAGGTACATGGTATTGAATGGGATGAAGTTGCTGATATCTTAGAACGAGGCATACGAGAAAAAGACTTACCGGCTTCTGCAATGTTGACATTGCCTGAAACACGGGGCGAAGCATTTCAAACAGTATCGGTATTAATAGAACGTACTCAAGCACTTGATGAACGTGTCAAGGAACTAGAGGCTATGCTACAAGATAAAGAAGATAAATTACTTGAAACCACAAAGCAACTTATGCAAGAGCGAGGGGATCTACATGAAGAGTTAGGTGCATTGAAGTTTATCCTCAAACGGCACGGAATTGATCCAGAAACTGGTGAAAAAAAATCTGATAACTAAGTTGTTTAAAGGGATTGCTGCTTAATTATAAGATTTTTAACTTTAAGATTCATTGACAATAATCTTATCAAAATGACTGCCAACCTGTGTGAAAGCACAAACTATAATGTATCGTTAATGATTATCACAGCGAGTTGTGATTATCTTTTTCAAGAAATATGTCTCATGGCAAGACCTTTAAGTGATGCGACCCTAGCTTAAAAACTATAATAATCTACAGATAAATATGCCAATTTTGCACTTGAAATCATGACCTCAAAAACTAGATATGTAAAGCGAAGTTGAAAAATACATAGTCATATAAACCTCTATAAAATTCCTGCTTAAACTCTTAAACTATTTAGCTATAGAGTGGTTGAAAATAATAAACTCCAAAAATAGAAAATTAGATAGAACAGCGAAAAACTCAGCTTTTTCAGAAGGCAAGAGCTTAAATCATGCTATAATTAAGATACAAATAAAGGAGCAGTGCTCATGCAAAATGCACCCATACAAACAATATTTGGCGAAGTCACTGATTTTTTGGCAAGTAACCCTACGCCACAGGCAATTATTGACTATCAGCTTCCTATGTATTTGCAACAGCGTGTTCATGAATTGTTGCATAAAAATGGTGAAGGTCTACTAACAGCAGAAGAACAAAAAGAAATGATGGATTTCTCGCGTATCGACCATATGCTGACCTTACTTAAGGCAAAAACACGTCTCAAACTTAAGAAAGGGTAAGAATGAGTCTATCGCAAGCGATAAGACGGAAAGTTCATCAGCGAGCAGGAGGCTGTTGTGAATATTGTTATCTTAGCGCCAAAGAAGTTGCGATCCCTTTTCATGTCGATCATTTCATTCCACGTAAGCATGACGGTACAGACGATACAGATAATTTATGTTTGGCGTGTTTTGATTGCAACATGTATAAAAGCCATGATCTCACAGGCTTTGACCCTAATACGGGACTCATTACACCTTTATTCAATCCTCGTCAGCATATCTGGTTAGAACATTTTTTTATAGGCTCCGATATGCGGATTCAAGGATTATCAGCACAAGGTAGAACAACGGCTCGGGTTTTACGAATGAATTTTGATGAGCGTGTTGAAGATCGCCGAGTGCTAGCTGAACTTGGTGTGTATCCATGCTTGATAAACAGTAACACGGATTAGGTTCATCAGCCTGTCGGCTAAAAACGTGGTGATAAATAATTAAATAAAC
>JBAUIA010000392.1:0-5126 GCA_049680565.1 Phototrophicaceae bacterium | reverse complement strand
ATTATACACGGGGATCATTAAATCTGCTTAGATCAATCATAAGCGTATAGGATGCGAGGGTATCTTCTATGAAGCAAGTAGTCATTTTGACGCAAAGATATAAAGGCGCGAAGAAAAATTAATATGGTTTTACAGCTAATGTGCCTATTAAAGGAAACATATCTTTTAAATTATGTGTATACAAGGGAACTTGTAAGCGATACGCTATAGAAGCTATCAAGCAATCATGGATACCAATATGATGGCTAAATTGAAATTTCTCAAGTTGTTGCATCGCCCATATCTGATCTGTATTGTTTACATATAAAATTTCAAACTGACTTAGGATACTTTTGGAATATTCTTGATTAATTTTGTTACTTGTACCTTCCATGACTTCTAACCATGAAATTGAGGTAACAGACAACTGGATTGTTTGACTATTTAACCATGATCTTGCAGATTCATTTTTACGAAAGTAATGTAAAATGACTGTGGTATCAACAATACCAATACTCATGCTTCATAACCTTCATCTCCAAGGCGCTTACGACGTGCTTCGGTTCTTTGATGTTTTACCCATGCAACAGGATCATCTATATCGGGATATTTCATTTCAATTGTGCCAATTTCAGTCATAATCTGATTGAGTGATTGTCCCCAATGCGTTTGCGTTGCGACACTTTTTGAGGCATCTTCAAAATGGATTGCTGCTAATTTCTGAATAAGTTCTACGCGTTCTTCAGGACTTAGTAATTTTGCTTGCTCTAATAATTCAGTGATCGTCATCGCTATAATCCTATAAATCTTTGAATTCATTATACACATATTGAAACACCGTTTACAAATTTTCAAAAGATACCTTAGTAGCGTCAGGTTGAGGTTGCATCTATGGGATGGCGCAGAAAATAGGCTATTATGGCGTGTATTCTGGCTGATAAGAGGGGATAAGCAATGTGTGGAATTTGTGGCGTATCACAAGCGGATGGCAATATCCATCAAGCGCTATTACGAACGATGAATGATACGATTCAACATCGCGGTCCTGATGGCGAAGGCATCTATATCGGTGATACCGTTGGTTTAGCGATGCGCCGTCTAGCAATTATTGATGTCGACGGCAGCGACCAACCTCTCTATAATGAAGACCAATCCATCACGGCTGTTTTCAACGGTGAAATTTTCAATTTTCAAGCACTCAGAGATGACCTCATGGCTAAGGGGCATCAATTCCGCACGGATGGCGATGGCGAAACAATCGTGCATCTCTATGAAGAATATGGCACAGACTTTCCGCAGTATTTACGCGGTCAATTTGCGATTGCTTTGTGGGATAGCACGCAACAACAATTACTATTAGTCCGTGATCGTTACGGGCAAAAACCACTCTATTATTATCACGCTGGCGATACCATTGTTTTTGCCAGTGAGATTAAAGCCATTCTCAAACATCCTGCTGTACCTTGTGAATCCGCCTTTGATACGCCGACGATGTTAGCAAAGTATCTGAGTTATGGATATATTCCCGCGCCTGATACTGCGTTCAGAGGGATTCAGGCGTTAATGCCTGCCCAAATTCTTATCTATCGTCAGAACACCATTCATACTGAAAATTACTGGCAAATTCCACACATCACCGATGAAATTTTAAGCACAGATACGATTAGCCACTATGTTGATCTAACCCGTGAGGCGCTCCAAGAAGCGATTCAATTGCGTTTGATTGCGGATGTACCATTAGGGGCATTTTTATCAGGTGGATTAGATAGTTCGTTGATTGTAGCCATGATGCAAACCATGACTCAGCATCAAGTCAAAACATTTAGCATTGGCTTTGCAGGGGATGATAGCTTTGATGAATCGCCTTACGCGCAAGAAGTCGCTGACTATCTTGGCACAGCCCATACTGCTTTCCGTGTTGATCCTCACGCCCTTGATCTACTCGAAAAATTGGTTTGGCATCATGACCAACCCTTTGCTGATAGTAGCGCGATTCCTACATTTTTAGTCAGCCAGATGACACGCGAACACGTCACAGTTGCACTATCAGGCGATGGTGGTGATGAGCAATTCGCTGGTTATGATCGCTTTTATGCAGCAACCTTGGTCAAAAAATTAGGGATTGTTCCCAAACCTGTTTGGCAATTTGCGGCTGCGACCCTAGCAATCTTACCAGAAGGCACAGGTTACTATAACAGTGTCAAACGCGCTGGACGCTTTGCACGCGGTGCTAGCCAATCACTCGGACGTGCCTATTTTGATTGGGTACGGGTTGCGGATGCCGAACAAGTTCATGCTTTAACACAATCAGATGATATGGCAGCAATCGCCTTTGAAGATGCACTAAGTCCCGAAACATTAGGCGGTATCTTGATGGCAAATCAAGCAACTTATCTCCCTGATGATTTACTCATTAAAGCGGATCGGTGCAGTATGGCAGCATCGCTAGAAGTGCGTGCGCCATTTTTAGATCATCGGCTCGCAGAAATTGTCGCCCCAATACCCATCAATCTTAAATTGCGCGGATCAACCACCAAGTACCTCTTAAAAGAAGTAGCACGCGGACTTTTGCCCGATCATATCATTGACCGCAAAAAGCACGGCTTTGGTGTGCCATTAGGGGCATGGTTACGGCGTGATAGTTCTCCTGTGCGTGATATATTGCTCAGTGACACCGCACGCACACGCGGTTTACTTGATATGCAACAAGTGGAAGCACTCATTCATGAGCATGAAGCAGGTCAGCGCGATCATAATCGTATTCTATGGACATTACTCACGCTTGAGCAATGGCATCGCACGTTCATAGACGATTCAAACACTTAACTCAGGTCGTGTTAGTGTCCTTGTGGCATCCTATCAATAATTCAGACGCATAGGAGAAAGTCGTAATCATGGATAATACACAATATGCACAAGTGACCGAAGCGATTGCAGGGGCAATTTTAGAACGTGAGCGCGTGCGCCCTACATTCTTACAAAGTAACCCTGATAATTCATTTACAGCTATTTTTGATGATGTGCCAGCACCATCTGTGCGTGCTGACATCGCAAAAGCTGATAAAACGATTGTCGTCTTAGAACCTGAAACAATCGAAAATCGTCAACCCAATGTTGAAGTTGGGATTAACGCAACGGTGCGCTTTGCATTTACCGAAATGCCAAAAATTGATTTGACCGATTAGTTTGCGATACGCGTACATTAGCGAAGGGAATGAGAAAACATGAATTTTGAAAAGTATGAACGAATCACTGAAGCAACAGCCAATGCTGTTCTAGACCGTGCAGGTGTCACACCTGATCTATTACATAGCAATGCCGATAACACATTTACAGCAGTGTTCAATGATGAACCTATGTTAGAAGCACAGAAATTGCTTAAGAATGCTGATAAAGCGATTCAAGTATTGATGCCTGAACCGCTTGAATCCGATGAGCCGATGGTAATCCCTAATATGACATCGGAAGTTCGCTTTGGGTTTATTGTTGTACCTGATATAGACCTAAGTTAATTGCTAATAATAATCGCATCGGCATCGACTTCGGGTGAGAGTACAACAAACAGTGCATTCACCCAACCGATGCGCCCATTATTATTAATTTGCCACCAATTACCATCAGCACTACGCCCGATAATCAGAGCATCTTCACCACGCAACAGTAACCCTAGTGCATCGGACTCAATTGTTGGCTCACTACGAACCAGCAAACGCGCTGTACTGCGTAATGATTGACCTGTTAAGCCTTCAGTGGATGTTGTGCCAATATCGGCATTAACATAGGTCGCGTTAACCCAGCCTGTTGTGCCATTACCGAGATCAATTTCAATCCAACGTCCATCATCACTCACATTAAGTTGCGCAAATTGCTGACCGCGTGTGATGCGTGTTGTGATATTATTCGCAATACGAGGTTCGCTACGCACATTGAGCGTATTAGCCGTAACCGTCACCGTATTAATCCCAATCGTCGCTGTAGATTGTGGTGCAAGTGCGCCATTGGGTGCTAAACCCCAATCAAGGAAAATCAGGGCATCGCCTGAAAAAGCACGATAATCGAGTTGGATATTATGGTAGCCGCCTTCGATGAAAATCTCACGCCCGATTGTTGTCCCTTCTGCGCCACCCTCCCATGTATCGAGGATAACTTGATTGTCAATATACAGGCGGAAACCGAGGGAAGCCGTTATCACAAAACGATATGTCCCTGCAGGCATGACCCCTGCTTTGCTCCACCGTACACTGAAATTATCAACAGGTAAGCCTTCGACAGGGGCATCTAAACCCCAATCAAAACCAATCCCATTATCTTGACGGGTGACAGAGGCTTGACCAGCAAGATAGGGATTGTTGAAATATTCAGCACCCCATGCACTCGTGAAAATATCTGCATCTTGTGCTTGTACAGAGGATACGATAGCCATAGACAACAAAATAATCAGTAAGAATAATCGACGCATTATTTTTCTATTCACACTCGCTAACTTGTCATAATGATTGTAATCATACTGATTTTTGACAATTTGGCTATGGTTTTGTTAGGAGCGGTGGGAAAGCATGGTGTATGGGCGCAGATGCTATGTAGGAAGTTGGTCTATCTGCACCCCTTAGTTTGCTATTTATTCGATAGTCTAAGAGACCTTTTGAATACACTATTTAAGGTACTTCAAGACGCACCGTTGTGCGTCCATACTACCTATAATTATAGTCAATTATAGTGACACCCAACGCGATGTCTAATAGATTATGACATCATGATCGAATTTCAAAACAGGTTCTAATTCATAGATAGCAATTTCGATTAAGATACGGACACTTTAACGTGATATTTTGTGTTTTCGCTAGAGGTTAAAGCCGTCTAGCTACGATGATTCGGGCGCTAAAGCGCACTTTTTGAGCCTGATCGCGTTAGTCAGGCAATCTCAATTTTGTCTAGTTGTTAGTAGAATTTGCTATACAACATCTGTTATTGAATATATAAGCATCAATCGACGATTGCGACTTCTTTTTTCTTCTCATAACTCGGGCGATAATCAAAAGTATAAGAAGGCTCAATCCCCGGAATATTTTTCATATCAGGCATTGTGCGATCTGATGACCAAGGTGCATAAGGGGCGCTGGTTATCCGTGCTAATCCTAATAAAACGC
>JBAUIA010000391.1:0-3091 GCA_049680565.1 Phototrophicaceae bacterium | reverse complement strand
CCTTAGCGATTGCTGAAGAGATTGGGGATGTGCGTAGTAAAGGTAATCATCTGGGTAATTTGGGGAATGCTTACTATTCTTTAGGCGAGTACCAGCAGGCGATTGATTATTATCAGCAAGCCTTAGCGATTGCTGATGAGATCGGCGATGTGCGTAGTAAAGGTAATCATCTCGGCAATTTGGGTGTCGCTTACGAAAATCTCAAAGAGTATCAGCAGGCGATTGATTATTATCAACAAGCCTTAGTCGTCTATCAGGCATTGGGTGTGCCTCATCTGATTGAGCAAGTTGAGCAAAATCTCGAACTTGCCCGTCAGGCGCAAGCCCAGCAGTCACCATCGGATGAGGAGGGATAGGCGCGTCGGGTGGTATGGTAGGGGTCGCCGTTCACCGCGCCTCAAAAATTATGATTAAGGGTCTATTTTTGGGCTACTTGACCCCTATCCCCATTTACCTCGTACCTCGGCGATGGAGAAAGGGAGCTTTTGAAGTCCCCTCCATTCGCATCAAGTTAATCGATTAAAAGAGCTTTCATTCAACACAGAAGGTTCAAAACCTTCTGCTAGCCTATTTGTAAACCCAATAGATGGGTTCTTTTTAGCAGATATTCACTAAACAATAGCTAACAATTTTGAAATTTTGGCACAAAAAAAGAGTCTTTTTCTTTTTTTCTCTGTGCCTTTGCGCCTTTGTGGTTCATATTTTTCTTAACTTGATGCCTATGGCGCTTTTGAAGTCCCCTCTCCACCAATGAGCGCCAGCGAATGACATGGGGAGGCGGATTTAGGGGAGGGGTTGCGGTAAAATAGTCTATCAAAATCTATTTTAATGACTGATGGCATAGTAACCCTCCCCTACGATTTTTCGATTGGTAGATAAATACAATAATGCCAGAAAGCGCATTTCACTATATACTAGCGATGGTAGTCACAATTTGAATGAGATGGAACGCCATGACGGACGAACAACGCCCTGAACCACAATTTTTCCACCGTATCTTAGTGCCGATTGCACGCCCTGATACCGCAGCGCAAATGCTCGAACTTGCCACCCATTTAATCGACCCCGAAGATGGCGTTATCATTGCCCTCACGGTGGGTTTGCCTGATGATGGCGAAGCAACCTCCAAGCAACTCGAAGCAATTCAGCCGATTGTCGATCAATTTGAAGGCGTTGAACTTGTCACCCAAATTGCGAGTAGTATCACACGGGGTATTTTAGATGGTGCGCGTGATAACCGTGCCGAAGCACTCATTATGGGGGTGCATCGTAGTGCTAGGCGCGAAGTGGAAATGGGCTCAGTCGTTGAAAATATCATTCAAGCAGCCCCCTGCAATGTACTGATTTATCGCACTGGCGAACGCAACGATTTTTCGCGCGTGGTTGTCCCACTCGATAACAACACAATGACAGGCATGGCTTTACACGTCGGCACATTATTAGCATCATCACAAGATACACCGATTGCTACGCCCATTATCCAGCGTGATTATAATTCCACCCGTGAAAAAGAAGCCTTCTTCGCATCCACCCTCGCCGTTATGGATGACGAAAAAATCCAAAAGCAAGAGTATATTCCGGGGCGCACTCCCGGTGAAGTCTTACTAGGGCAATTGACTGATCGTGATATGCTCGTTTTGGGCTTTTCTCAAAAAGGCGAAATCAAGCTCGAATTTGGGCGTGATGTCAATGATATTTTGATGCGTCGTGCTAAAGGACCCGTCTTACTCTATTCCCAAATTTTGGAAGAACGCGATACCGTAACAGGCTTTTTCCAGCGTATTGCCCAACGCTTTAACCCTGCCTTGACCCAAGTCGAACGCAACGAACTGGTTTGGTCAGCGCGTAAATCTGCTATGTCGAGTATTGATTTTAATTGGCTCATTATGATGTCCGCAGGCTTGGCTTCGTTAGGCTTGATGCTCAATAGTGTTGCGGTCATTATCGGTGCGATGTTGGTTGCGCCATTGATGTCACCCTTAGGGGCATTGGCAATTGGTCTCGCTGTGGGTGATCTACCGATGACACGCCGTGCTGCTTTAACCTTGCTGCAAGGGACAGTCTTAGCAATCGTCATTAGTGTTGTGATGGGGACTATTTTACCGATTAATGCGCCTACTCAAGAGATGCTCAGTCGTGGAACGCCGTCTTTATTAGATGCTGCTGTGGCGTTGGTATCAGGGTTAGTGGCTGCTTTTGCGCTAGCACGTAAAGAAATCCCTGTTGCCTTGGCAGGGGTCGCTATCGCTGCTGCACTGATGCCACCAGTCTGTACCATCGGTCTCGGATTAGCATTTGGTAATATGCGCTTGGCAAGTGGCGCTACCCTCTTATTTGTGACCAATATCACGCTGATTGTTGCCTCTGAAAATCTCATTTTCCTTTGGTTAGGGATGCGTCCACGCCGTAACCAAGAAACACAAATTGGCGTTGCTGTTTGGTGGACATTGATTGTTGCACTAGTAGTCATTGTGATTAGTGCCATCATTCGCTTAGGACAAGAAGCCACCGCCAATATCGAAGTTGAAGATTTACTGCTGAGTCAATTGCCTTCGGCTGAATTTGTAAATATCGAAGAACGCTTCCGTGATGATGGGACACTCAGCGTTCTATTTACGGTGCGCTCCCCTGAAGAAATTACAGGCGAACAGGTCACCCAATTAGAAGAATTGGTCGAAACTGAACTCGGTAGCGCTGTTGCCCTCGATATTATCAATATTCGGGTGGTCGAAGCCCGTAATCAATTTGAAGATAATGTACTCAATATTTTACAAACACAATTTCCAGATAGCCGTATCCCTGAAATTAGCATCATTGAGCAAGAAACAGGGGTTTTTCAAGTTGATGCGATTCTACAAACACCCGTAGAAAATATCGCATTACAAGAAGTGGTGGATGCCGAAACTGTGCTAGAACTAACATTCAGCGAAGAATTTGCTTTGTCACTTGTGGTCGAACACTTGCTATCTGTCCCTCAACCTGAAATCACTCCCGAAGCCGAAATTACGCCAGAGGCAGAAGGTGAGTAAGTCTCTGATTGTCGTAGGGGAGCATCTTGAATGCTCCCGAATAGACTGAGTTATATCACTTG
>JBAUIA010000390.1:0-16255 GCA_049680565.1 Phototrophicaceae bacterium | reverse complement strand
AAAAAAGGGGAACATGATGAAACGATTAATTTGGATAGTGATACTGATGCTATTAACGATACCCAGCATTGCCCAATCAATGCCTGATGATGCAAGCATACTATTTGAAGCATTAGCTGTCGATAATATCCGATTAGATTTATCAGCTACAAATGAAATGATTCTGCTTTTCAATGGATCGCCAGCCATTTGTGACGATTTACTCGTTGATATTGCGGTTGACGAACAATTTATTGACATCAATGCCTTTGTACCCACAAGTGATGCCGTTTGTAATACCATCGCACCCTATGAGGCGCGTATCACATTACCCGATTTAGATACTGAGCAAAGCTACATTTTATCTGTGAATGATTTTGTGACGACTTTCTACCTAGAAAACAGTAATGCAAATTCATCTACTGAACCATTTGCTGCCTTATGGGGTGAGACCAATAACTTGATCGCCTTTAATGCAGTTGCACCCATCATCGAGTCGGTTGACTTCAAGGGACTATTCGGCAATCGGCGTGTGACGATCAGTGGCAATCATCCTGATGGTTGTATGACTGAAACATATACACGTTTACGACAAGATAATATTCAAGCCAATCTTTATCATGCGGAAATCTTTCGTTTAGTTCCTCCTTCTGTGATGTGTCCTGCTGAACTCGTGCCATTTGAAGCTACGATTGATATTAATTTATCAGGGGGCGATATTATCGAAGCAAACGGTACATATGCCCGTTATGAAAATAGTGGGCTTACACCTGTTAATGCTGTACCTGTAACGATTGACTCAGTAGAAATTTTAGATACTGCCAATAATGCAATTGTCGTCATTACGGGGGCAGATTGTGGCTTTGATATTACGGAAAGCCTCATTATGAGAGAGTATGTCACCTTAATGAGCCTTGTTGCTTATCCAAGACAAAACGATAGCTGTAATGAGGATTCAGTTTATGAGCAAACAGTCACAGTCGATCAATTACCAATCCTCATTAATGGTATTGGCTATGATGAAAATGGGATCATTGAACCGATTGCACGGAGTCAATCTACAAATCAAGCAGGAGAAGGGAACTTTATGACTGTCGAAACCGTTATAGAAAGTGTAGAGGTTATTGTATTGGAATCTTTCCCGATGCAACTGCAACTTGTGGTGGTAGGGTATCAACCTGATGGCTGTGATTTACCTGTACAAGTTGAACAAGTTGTAAGGGGCGATACAGTCACTTTACAGATATATCGTGATGTGCCAACAGATGTGATGTGTCCGATGGTATTGAATCCCTATGAGGAAACCATCATTATAGATGGCACATTTGAAGGTGGAACAATCACGATTGAGGTGAACGGCTTTACAACCGACATTGATTTATAAATTCATTACATACACGTATCAGAGGAGAACATGCACCATGCGTAAAATTGGAATCAGTTTAATTGTAGGGATCGCCCTGCTAATGATCGGATCATTTGCATTGGTAAGCGCCCAAGATAATAGCGGTAGCACATCGGAAACAAGCGATGCGCCTGCTGAACGCGATAGCGTAGCCGTCACGATTTATAATCAAGGGACTGCCCTTGTGCAAGATCGTCGTACTTATACATTTACAACGGGTGATAACCTAATCAATTTCACCGATGTTGCAGCGTTGATTGACCCAACATCAGTGAGTTTCACCTCCATTACCGATCCGCTCGGCACGCGTGTCCTTGAGCAAAATTATATCTATGATTTGGTGGGAACATCCGCCTTATTACGCCGTTACGTGGATGAAACAATCCGTGTGACAACAGCCGATTCAACAGTCTATGAAGGGCAATTGCTCAGTGGCTCAGGTGAAATTATCTTGCGTACAGCAGAGGGTGGTGTGGTGGTCATCAGCCAAGATGATGTTCAAGATATTCAATTTCCTGAATTACCATCCGGTTTAATCACACGTCCAACCTTACGTTGGTTGATTGATAGCCAAAATAGTGGCGATCAACAAGTGGAACTGACCTACTTAACCAATGGCATCAACTGGACAGCCGATTACAACATCTTATTGGGAACAGATAATAATCAGCTTGATCTTAATGGATGGGTCACACTCAATAATACCAGTGGGACAGCCTTCCAAGATGCAACTGTTAAATTAGTGGCTGGTGATGTTAATCGCATCCAACCTGAAGCCATTCGACGCGAAGTAGAATTAGAGTCCATGGCTTATGCTGCTGATGGTTTCGATGATAGTGTTGCACAACGTGAATTCTTTGAATACCAATTGTACGAAATTGCACGTAATGTGACCGTTGGTAACAACGAAACCAAACAAGTTGAATTTGTGAATGGCACAGGGGTTACTGCCAATACATTCTACGTTTACGATGCTAGTCCACAATTTTACGGTTATGGTGGTTTCTACTTTGACCAATTCTATGGGCAAACAGGCATCACCGATGTCGCAAATTATCTTGAATTTAGCACCGATTCTGAAAATGGTGGCTTAGGGGCAGATTTGCCAGCAGGGCGTATTCGTGTCTATCAACAAGATACCGATGGGTCGGCACTCTTGATTGGTGAAAATCGCATTGACCACACCCCAGAAGGTGAAGATGTTCAAATTTATCTCGGCAATGCTTTTGATCTCGTTGGGCAACGTACCCAAACTGATTTTAACCAAATTGGCAGCAATACAGTCGAAGAAACATTCGAGATTCGCTTACGCAATCGTAAAGACGATGAAACTGTCCAAATCCGTGTACCAGAACGCCTGACACGCGGTGCAAATTGGGAAATTATCAGTAGCTCAATCGATTACACACAAACCGATGCCTTTGGTATTGAGTTCCGTGCCGATGTTGCGCCTGATGAAGAAGTGATTATCACTTACACCGTGCGTTATACAAATCGCTAAACGCAACAAAAAGAGAGGCGATGTGCCTCTCTTTTCAATTAGGTTTGGTATGCTAAAGCCATCAACCTATCCAAAATGCTCTTATTCTGTGGCATCTTCAAAGAGTGCTGGTGGGCGAATCGTGAACATATAGCCAACACCGCGTTCTGTGCGGATGTAGTGTGGATGGTGGCTATCGGATTCGAGTTTACGGCGTAAGCGGTGCATATGCACGCGCAAGGTATCTTCGCCAACATCTTCACCGGGCCAAACACGCGCAATCAACATACGGTTTTCGACAACACGCCCTGCATTACGCAATAAGACATGCAGCAAAATTGATTCAGTTGGGGTTAAGCCTACTGCCTTTTCGTTGACAACGATACGATTATGTGCGAAGTCAATTTCAAGAAAATCATCAACTTCAATGATCGGCTCACTGGCATAATCAAGGCTTGGCATCCGTGATAGCACAACTTCGACACGCGCTTCAAGTTCACGGAGTTCAAATGGCTTGACAATAAAGTCTTCTGCGTATTTTTTAAGTCCTTGCACAATAATATCAGTTTCACCACTGGATGTTACAAAGATAATCGGGACATCTGCCATGGTTTTTAATTTGCTGGCAATTTCAAAACCATGAATACTGGGCAAATCCAAATCAAGCAATGCAATATGTGGCAAACCATGTGACCGAACATGCTCTAAGCCTTCTGGTCCATCTGCAAATGCTGATACTTCGTAACCATGTTTGCTCAAGAAATCAACAATCAGCTTTCTAACTGTTTCTTCGTCTTCTATAAGCAAAACTTTGGATTTTTTCATTCTCCCTAGCCTCTCAAACACTGATTTTACAGTTTGTTTATTACAATCTTACGAACTAAATAACATGTAACAAATATACATGATATGTAATATTAAGTCAAAGGGTTGTAGCGCCCTATTACAGAACACACCGAGATCATCTTCAACATAGGCTAGCAGTTGCACTATCTGATGAAGCATCCTAAACTACAACAATCATAGACATACTGAGGGATACCTAGTGCCATCTGTTACCCAAATTATCAGACGTAGACGCAACCGCAAACAACGCCAACGCCGTGACAACACTCGTAGTCAACTATGGTCTGCCTTGATATTTGGTGGCACAGCGATAGCTATTATTGGTCCAATTGTGAGTATTTTAGGATTTGCAGGGTTTTTATATTTCCGTGCAGTTAATTTTATGCCCTCACCTGCGGATACCATTTATCTTGATCCGATTGTGGCATCAACCAACTTGTATGATCGCACAGGCAATACCTTATTATACGCGGTACAAGACCCTCTCGGCGATAATCGGCAATGGGTCACGATTGAATCACTCCCTGAGTATCTTGTTAATGCTACTGTACAAATGGAAGACCCTGATTTTCTGGATGCAGGGGGCTTTAACACCAGTTTGACAATTGGGCGGTTGTGGCGTTATGGCTTGGGGCAAGCGATTAGTCGTGATACCTCACTCGCAGGGCGATTAGCCAATACAACACTTGTACCCGCAGCCCGTAATAGTGGGCTTGATCCTGTCTTATTGCATCTGGCATTTTCGGCAGAGGTACAACGCCAATATACGCCAAGGCGTGTCCTTGAATGGTATTTGAACACAGCATTTTATGGCAATGATGCCTATGGAATTGATGCCGCAGCACAAGTCTATTTTGGTAAAAGTGCGCGTGATTTATCCTTAGATGAGGCAGCGCTATTGGCTGCGATTCCGTTAGCGCCTGAATTTAACCCACTTGATAATGTGCAAGCTGCGCGTGATCGCCAATTAAATCTATTACGCGATATGCGTGCTTTTGGCATTATCACATCAGAAGAATTTTCGCAGGTTGATTCTATCATTCCGCCTGTCCGAACCGATTTAGCACAACCGCCGTTCGTTGCACAAGAATTTTCGCTTTATGCACGTATCCAAGCCGAAGAAATTTTAGACTCCCTCAATCTTGATGGCGCACGCTTGGTATCACGCGGAGGGTTAAGCATTACCACCAGCCTTGATCTGGATTTGTATTATCAAGCAGAGTGCATCTTACGCGCTCATATTGGGCAATTAAACGGGCAAGCACAAAATCAAACATTAACAGTTGCAGCCCAACCATGCACAGGAACAAGTTATCTGGATGCCGTGAGCAATGTCAATCCAACATCACTCCCTAATGAGGGTGAAGTCATGGTGCTTGATGTGCAAACAGGCGAAATTTTAGCGCTTGTAGGTGATGCAACCCGTTATGATAAGCAACCGGGTCCGACATTGTATCCATTTATTTATCTCACGGGCTTTGTATCGGGCAACTTCACACCTGCACGGATGTTGTTAGATATTCCGACACAATTTCCGGGTCCGACAGATGGTTCGATTTATACGCCTGTTAATGCCGATGGGCGCTACAATGGACCCATTAATTTACGGGATGCAATGGCAGCACAATTACGTATCCCTGCGATTTCGGTTGCCAACCGCGAAGGTATTGATAGCATTATTGATGTGACCCAGTTTATTGGTATCAATAGTTTAATTGATCTCAATCGCTATGATCTATCACTGCTTGACCAAGGCGGTAACGTATCCTTACTCGAAATGACCTATGCCAATTCTGTGTTTGCAACCTTAGGGCACTTACAAGGTGTCGATTTACCACCAATTGCGCGCAATTATCGCGCACGGAATCCTGTGGCAGTCTTACGAATTGAAGCCCCTGATGGTACGGTCTTATGGGATTACAATGACGATCTGATTGCAAGTAGTCGCACAACCTTTATCGAAGAAGAATTTGCGTTTCTTGTCAATGATATTCTATCGGATAATATTACACGGCAATCGGTGTTGGGTTTATCGGATGATGTACTCAATATTGGTCGCCCAGTTGCCGTGAGTAATGGTCTCACGGGTGATACAACCGATAGTTGGACAATTGGTTATACGCCCCAGATTGTTGTGGGTGTGCATATGGGGCGCGATGACAACGCACGAATGAGCCTCGATAATTATGGTTTACAAGGGGCAGCACCCGTTTGGCAAGCGGTATCACGCTTAACCCATGAGCGTTATGGTCACCAACCTGCGGTATGGTCGCGTCCAGCAGGCGTTGTAACAGCAGAAGTATGTGCGATTTCAGGGTTATTACCCCCATCAGATAGTGACTGCCCCCGTCGCCTAGAAATTTTCTCTTCGCGGGTGATGCCTGCTCAAGATGATGTTTATTGGAAAACAGTTGAAGTAAATAGCCAAACCGGTCAACTTGCTAGTAGCTTCACACCTGAATTTTTAGTTGTAGAGCAGCAATATTTCATTCCGCCAAATTCAGCAATGGAATGGTGGCTCGCTAATAATCAACCTTTACCACCCACTGAATTTGACGATTCTAGTGTGCCTCAAATCTTGAGTGGCACACAACTATTCACCCCACAAGCGCTTGAGTATGTCAGTGGATTGGTTGATGTACGTGGTAGTGTCACTGTGGATGACTTGCAGTCGTTCCAAGTGCGGTATGGTGCAGGCATTCGTCCAACGCAATGGATTGTCATCGGGGATACACAAACAAGTTTCACCGAAGGCGTGAGCCTCGGCACATGGGATACAACAGGGCTTGATGGTCCTTATACTGTTCAAATATCAGTGCTGAATAATGATGGTTCAGTGGATTCCGATGGTGTGAGTGTCACTGTGGATAATATCACACCAACGGTTAGCCTTAATGCAGGCAATGATAATCAACTCTTGTATCGTTGGCCTACGGAGACTGTCATCCCACTGGAAGCAATTGCGAGTGATAACCTTGCGATTAATCGTGTGGAATTTTATAACAATGGTGTGCTGATTGGCATCGCTGAGGATGCGCCTTACGAATGGATTTTTAGCATTGAGCGTGTCGGCATTGAAATATTTACTGCAACTGTATTTGATGAAGCGGGTAATCAAGCCAGTTCTAACCTCGAAATTGAGGTTATTCGCTCAGGTGCAGGGACTGGTGAATAAATTTGTTTTTTCTGAAATAGTCATCGGATAAACCCGATGGCTATTTTACTTGCTGTCCCCTAATCCTATTTTAAGACAGAGTTGCTACACTCATCACGAATTTTAATGCTATTAAAGGTCGTTTGATGACAACATCTGCTGTCCTAATTTATCCTCATCAATTGTACGAAAAACATCCTGCTATCCATAAGGATCATCTTCATCTGTTGATTGAAGATTTACTGTATTTTAAAGATTCGCGTTATCCAATGCGGTATCACAAACAAAAGTTGATGCTACATCGCGCCAGCATGAAACGCTATGCCGATGAGGTACTCGGTGCAGGACGGTATCAGTATCGATATATTGAGCATCAAGAGATTGATGATCGCTTAGGCTACGTCTTTAAAATGCTAGCTGATGAGGGTATCACCACAATCCATGTTGCTGATCCGACGGATTACTTATTAGAACGGCGCATCAGACGCTATTGTAAGCAATATCAACTGACCTTGAAGTGGTACGATTCCCCTAATTTTGTGACCTCAAAAGCAACCTTACTCTCCTTTTGGGATGATAAAGATCCACACGATTATTTTCAGACCGATTTTTACATCTGGCAACGGAAACGCCTTGGCTTATTGCTCACAGATGAAGGCGCGCCTATCGGTGGCAAATGGACATATGATTCAGACAATCGACAAAAGCTCAAAAAAGATGTCACTGTCCCTGATGCGCCATCCGATTTTGATAACGCCTACATTCAAGAAGCACGCCAATACGTAGAGACACATTTTAGCGATCATGTTGGTCAAACTGATCATTTCATCTATCCGACGAATCATGCCGAAGCGAAAACATATTTAGATGACTTCATGGCGCAAAAGATGGATGATTATGGCACATATCAAGATGCAATTACGAATCGCGCACCATTCTTGTTTCACTCCTTATTGAGTTCATCTATCAATAGTGGCTTGCTTAATCCAATGCAGGTTGTGGAGGCAGCCCTCGCTTATTATGATGAAAACGATCAAGCCCGTTTAGCCTCTGTGGAAGGCTTCATTCGCCAGATCATTGGTTGGCGTGAATTTATGCGTGCAGTCTATATCAAAGATGGAACAACCCAACGGCGTGATAATTTCTGGGGAAATAATCGGGATTTATCATCGGCATGGTATGAGGGAACGTTCGGGATTCCACCGATTGATGATGCTATCCAAAAAGCACAAACATATGCCTATAATCATCATATTGAACGCTTGATGCTGGTCGGGAATTTGATGTTACTCAGTGAAATTCATCCAGATGAGGTTTATCGCTGGTTTATGGATATGTTCATTGATGCGTATGATTGGGTGATGGTGCCGAATGTTTATGGTATGAGCCAATATGCTGATGGCGGACTCATTACGACTAAGCCTTATATCAGTTCCTCGAATTACGTACGAAAGATGAGCGATTATAAAAAGGGAGATTGGTGCGATACATGGGACGGCTTGTATTGGCGTTTCATCGCTAAACATGAAGATTTTTTCAAAAGTAATCCTCGTTTAGCGATGATGACTAGCCATCTCAAGCGGATGAGTGACGAAACATTTGAGGCGCATCAGAAACACGCAAATAAATTTTTAGAGCGGTAAGCACATTATACTTATTGGATAATCGGAATAGCCGTCGCGTCAAAGCCTTCTGGGATATAGAGCAAAGAAAAATTAAGCCAACCTTGCTGTCCATTGTAATCAATATAAAACCATGTACTCAGCGCATTACGCCCAATGATACTGACGCGACTTTGGAAAGGAATAATCCCAATCTGCGAGAAACTGGTACTCGGTCCACTGCGTAAACGGCTTGTATAGCGTAAGCTGATGGTACGCGCAGCAAATGCGAGTTGGGAATCAATATAGGCTTGTTGTTCATCTGTGAGTGTGCGATTCTCGAAGGCATCCAAGGTTTCAGGATTAGCTACGATCACTAAGCCGCCAAATATCCACGCTGCACTGCCACCTGTCTCCACGAGATACCAGACTTCGCGTTCAGTCGGGTCATCAAAGACAAAATCATCCGTTTCAGGTTCACGGACAGTGCTTTCTCCCGGGTAGAATACCCCTACAATCAGAAAGCGTTCGCCCCAGTAGGCAATATCCGCAACATTTTCTTCATCGAGAAAGGGTTGCGAGCGCAAATTCGCCCGATTGACCGATACTAAAGCAAAGGTGTCTTCGACTGCCCATTGAGGCGGCAACATGACATCTTCATCATCTAAGACGGTATCTTCGGTATCAAGTTGGGCGATAACGGGTATCGTTAGCAATAATAATAAGGCAAGTATTATAAGACGTTTCATGAGACAGTTCCTCTTGTCTGGCAAATAACTATCTCAGTGTAACATGAAAGCAAAAAGCGTACATTAGATGAAAAATTAGAGTACTTCTTCAATCCATGCTAATGCTGTTTCAAAATTGGTAAATACTCTTCGTTCGCGTATCTTGTTGAAGCGATTAAACACATTATTGACGAAAAAACCAATCAATTCGCCTGTATAAGATTGTTCAATCACAATCGCAGCACGCCCAGCAACTGTGCCGAGTTCTTTGGTAAGTTCAGTAGCTTTATGTTGTGCATAGGGTGTGATGGTTGATTGTCGCATATCGTGGATTTCATGGTACGGTTGGTCAGATTGCCAACTGCGTACAATTTTTAAGGTGTTCTCTTTCCACATATCGACTGTTTCACGGCGTGCGCCAATTGGCTCATAAACAACGACACGTCCATGATGTAGGTAATACTGATTGAGGGTATCCGTAACTTGTTCAACCTGAATTATGTTATCAGACATTTGCTATCTCCAATTATCAATCAAACATCTATTGCAGAATAACAAACATTTGTTCGTTTTTAATCAAGAGCTTGTGAATACTTGATTTATAAGCCTTGTAAGAAAATCCATCCACCAAGGAAATAAGTAAGTATCATCGCTGCACCTGCGCCGATGGTAATCGCCAATGAAAGCACATGCCAAGGGGTGCGTGTGCCTGTTTTGAGGCTGTTATCGACCACCCATGCGACTAAAATTGCATTAGCAAAGATGATAAATGCCCCAATACCACCATCAAGATGAAGCTGAACATCAAAGGTCGCATTGAATAGCAATGAGCCTATCAGCAGACCACCGACAGTCGCAGTTGCTGGTGGCGTAATACGGAAGCCGATGCCAGCAGCCGAACTGAGTAGAATACTGGTCACAGTTAGGAATACGATACGCGTCATACCACCCCCTTGTGACAAGGCAACACCTGATACAAGATTTACCGCAGCGAATAAGCCAAATATAATTAAACTTGTGCCAACAAGTAGAATCGCCCCATAAACTGTGTGGTCGCGCCAGCCAATTGCCCCTGTCATGAACCATCCACCGATAAACACAACACCAGACAAGGCTTGCATCCCTGTTGATGATAGCGGTACATCAGTAGCAACATGGACTGTTCCCAAGATAATACCGATAGCAGGCGCGAGAAAAGCAATCCATGCTAAATCACCCACGACCCATGCGGTTGTACGGCGTAAGCTCTCATCACCATAGCGCTGACGATACGCGACTAATTTTTCAGGTTGCCAAAACAGCCAAATAAATAAGCGTACATGGTCATAAAAACTTATCGGTGTTAGCGCTTCGGGTATCTCGATATTAGGAGTTAGGGAATGGGATAAAGCAGGGCTGAATTTTTTGAGATCGCCTTCATCTTTAATCGTTGTGATGAGGTGTGTCATGCCATTATCGTACTCATGGCGCAGATCAATGCGTTGCACATTGATGAGTTCAAATGGGATTGCGCTAATTTCGTCATCGCCACGTACTAAAATCGGCAAAATTTTAACATGACAAGCGGTTGCATATTCGACTTCTTTTTCCACCCAATCGGAATGTTTTGAATCAGGTGATAATAAAACAACCAATGTTAGCGAATTTTGAATCGCATCTTCAATCGCATTTTTCCAAGATAATGTCCCCGGAACAAGGCTCTCATCTGTCCATATGTTAAGCCCTGCTTGTTCTAAATCAGAATGTACCCGACGCATAATCTGGGCATCGCGATGACTATAACTCAAAAAAGCATGGTATTGCATTCTGACATCCTTAGCTTGTTCATAAGTCCAATTAGTATACTAGATTTATACCTGACTTTGGTCTCAAGTGTTGTAAACAAGAAGACATACATCCTTTATAGTATTTAGCGAGACTATCATCTATAGGTAAGTATTAGGAAATGCTAACGCATGAACAGTGAAGATCACATCAAGAAACAATGAAGCCCGAGTATATTGTTATTTGACATATATTATTTAGACTTATTGTTATGCGTAATTGAGTTATAAAATATTTTTTAAATCTCTTTTAGGAAACATCTGTACAAAGTATTCTCGTCCGAACAAATCTCGAAGCATATCCATAGGAAACATATCCTCATGGATAGGATACTGGGTACGATGCTGAGAAATCGCTCGGATTTTATTGATAATAAATTCCTCAATATCAATCATATGTGTGGCAATCCCTACATTCTCATACTTATCGTCTGCACGATAAGCCCCTCCAAATGCTGCGCCTTCTCCACGACCCGCAAATTTTGTTGGTTCGCCGGGGGAAAACTTCAAACAGGTAACGGCTTCTCTTGCAACCACATGTGCATTACGCGTATGCTCCTTTCCTATTAAGCCCATTTCGCCAAAAAAATCACCCATTTTTAAGGTTGCAATGTGGGTCAAATTTCCATCGGAATCTTCTTGTTTAACATCAACGCTCCCTGAAAGAAGTACATAGAGATCAACAGCCGTTTCGCCTTGTTCTACGATGCTAAATCCCGGTGGATACCAGCGTGTATCGACAAAATCATTGGCATAATTCAACATTGTCGACTCTTCAGCGAATAAGGATAATCCATGAACAAAATCCAGATTACCATGAAAACGTTCCTTCATTGTCACTAGCCATTTTGCTAAGTGATCTAAAAGTAAGACTTGCCGTTCTGGAAAATATGCATAATAGAGGCGTGCTGGCTGATAAGGGGCTACATCTTGCTCGGGATAAGCATCGGTATCACCTGCAAGATTAAAGGCTTGTGTTGTTGCTTCGCCAATCGCAATATGGTCAGGATGTCCATATGCGCCATCCAATCCAAATGTCAGAACAATATGCGGACGAAACTGACGAATCGCATAAACGACATCTCCAACAAGTTGTCGCCAATCGGCATCTTTAAGAGCGCCATCCATGTAATTCCAACATGCAACATGACTTACATTAAGTTGCTCGCAAGATTTGTATAATTCTTGCTCACGGAGTTGACCCAGTGTGGTACGGGTTGCTACACGAGTATCATTAATTTGTCCTGCTTGTCCTTTAGTCGCGGAAATTACCATTGTTTCTGCATTGCTTGCATTATATTTTGCTAATGTTCCTCCCGAACAGTAACATTCATCATCAGGATGAGCGTATACAGCTAATATTCGTTGCTCATTAATCGGAGGTAAATTTTGCATAATATTTGATATTCCATCATCATAAAGTCTATATTTTATAGTACTCTATGATGTAATAATGTGCAATTTTTGCGGGAATAGAATAGGAAAAATCTAAACTAAAATCAATCAATGTCGCTAAAGCTAATGCAAAAGTGACATTGATTACATGAAGATGTGGGCTTGTGTTAGATTATTTTTGTGGACGTACTGTCGGGATTTGGCGCTGATGGGCTGGTATATCTAACTGATCGAAAGTATCGCCATAGACAAAGGCATTATCGTAAGTAAATGTCCAAGGGAAACCGAGATCAATATCGGACACGGTATCAAGGCGGTCAAGCTGATCTTGCGAGAGTTTCCATGTTAAGGAATCGAGGTTATCTTTCATCTGTGGGATGGTACGAGCGCCTAAAATCGGTACAATTTGAGCGCGATGTTGTTGTTGACGCACCCAATTAATGGCAACTTGTGCAGCAGGTTTACCGACTTCTTCTGCAATTGTGACGACTTCACGCACAATTGCAACTTTATCCTCGCTGAGGTTTTCCATCACTTTCGGATTAACACGGCTTGGGGCATCATAATCGGCTAAGAATTTCCCTGTGAGAATCCCTGCACTCAAAATACCCCAAGGCAAAACGGTTAAATTATGATGGCGTGCTGCTGGCATAATCGCCCGTTCGAGATCACGACGAAGCAAGGAATAAGGTGCTTGGATGCCTAGAAAACGTGACCAACCCATGAGGTCTGCGCGTGTGTTGGCTTCTGCTAAAATCCATGCAGGGGTATCCGAAGCAGCAACGTACATCACTTTGCCTTGTCGCACGAGGTCATCCATTGCACGCATGACTTCTTCCACAGGGGTTGTGTAATCCCACGCATGAACATACAGCACATCTATATAATCGGTATCCAGTCGTTTGAGGCTATGCTCGACGGCTTGTATCATATTTTTGCGATGATTCCCAACCATATTAGGGCGTTTTTCTGAGCCATTTTCTTGATTTGGTTTTGGCGTGAGTGTGTATTTTGTTGCGACGACGAATGCTTCGCGGTCTGCTTTGATAAACTCACCCACGTATTTTTCACTTGTGCCATTGGTATATAGATTGGCGGTATCAATGAAGTTCCCACCTGCTTCTGCGAACATTTCAAAAATTTCTTGACTGGTTTCTTTCGTCGCGCCCCAGCCCCAATCCTCACCGAAGGTCATTGTGCCTAAACTCAGTTCGGAAACACGTAAGCCACTTTTACCTAATAATTTATAACGCATAGTTTTATGCTCCTAAATACTTTTACTGATTACATTTCCCAATTAAACCACTAATACGGGTAAACTATAGCAGTAAGTTAAGGATGTGCCTATTGTCCTATCGTACAGTTCATATGAGAAAACTAAGGCGTACTCCTTGCACATATGCTATGATAAGTACTCACTTTACAGCAAATTATAGGATCAGTAATGCCGTCAGAACGTCCCTCAGAATCTGTTGAAAATTTTGTCAAAGCCGTTTATGTGTTGCAGAACAATTTAGGGGATAGTGATGATGTGCGTGTCTCAACCAATGCGCTCAAAGCTGCCTTAGCAATTTCTGCGCCCTCTGTAACCGATATGGCACAGCGCCTTGTGGATGAAGGCTTTGTGGATTACATCAAATATAGGGGCGTGCGATTAACAACAAAAGGCGAAACTTTAGCCCTAAATTTAATTCGTCGGCATCGCCTGATTGAGTTGTATCTGGTGCGTGAATTAAATTATGAATTGCATGAAGTTCATGAAGAAGCAGAAATTTTAGAACATTCCGTATCAGACCGATTTATCGAAGCCATTAATACGAAACTCGGTGAACCTGAATTTGATCCGCATGGTGACCCGATTCCAAATGCCGATGGCGCGTTTGTTCGGCGTGATTTACAAGCACTAAGTGACTTACCAATTGATACCAAGGGGCGCATTTCACGGCTTATCAGCACAGATTCTGCGATGTTGCAGCATACACTGGATCGTGGTTTTATTTTAGATGAGCCAATTGAGATTATCGCGCGTGATCCATTCCAAGGACCTATCACTGTCCGCTTGGGTAATAGCGAAACCATGATTGGCTTTACTGTTGCGGAAACGATATTAGTTGATGTCTATGAGAATTAAGCCATCTATAAAAAAACTTCATAAAAAATCCATAAAAACCCTACTAAAATTAAAGAGTTCATAACATACCATTAGAGACTAATAACATTTTCTATGGTATGATGGTGTCAGTCAACTATAAGAAAGAAATACAATATGTACCCACCTGCGTCAGAGAGTTTGTCTCTGAACAGACGTGTTCGTGCGATTTTATTAACTGACGAGGGTCAGTTGTTATTCATCAAACGAATGAAACCGAATAATAATACGCCCTATTGGGTTGCCCCCGGTGGTGGTGTTGAAGATATGGATGAAAGTCTATTGGATGCCCTGTATCGTGAGTTGGAAGAAGAACTCGGCGCGACAGTTGATGTGTTGCAACATGGCTTTGTATTACGGCATCAAAAAGGCAATAAAAATCTTGAGGAGCATTTCTATATTTGTCGCCTCGTTGATTATGATCTCAGCCAGCGTAATGGTCCTGAATTTGATGACCCTGCGCGTGGTGAATATATCCCCCACCTCATTGATCTGACAGAAGATGCAATTGCATCCATTAATATCAAGACCCATCAACTACGCGATTGGCTACTTCATAATTTGCCAATATTACAAACCGTATCATAGAGATATACTAGACAATCTATCTCTATGATTAAGTTGGTTTCTACGATTGTTTGTGTAGATCAATCAACGCTTGTGCTTCTTCAAAATCGTTTACAAAAAACACCAGTGCGATCAAATTCATGCGTTTGAGTGCATTAACAGATGTTTGGACAATTGGGTGAGCACCAATAAAAATCGTAACATGATTGTCTTCAAGATACAGATCATAGTTGAGGCGATTACCTAGAATATCTTGAGGAATACCGACAACTTTTCGCAAGTCAAAAATAAAATACTTGGGTTGGTACTCGCGTACATTTAGTGTTTCAATACTATTATAGATGGCTTTTAATACATCCCCCACATGCACACTTCCTACGATTTCGTGTAGGATTACGGTTTTCTCAGCATCGAACCAATTAGACGTAATTGACATAATTACTCTATTCTTTTCTAGAAATTAATAGATCATATCATAGGATTATTTACATTCTTCTTTATGGCATTGGATAAAATATTGGGCTTCTTGAATAGTATCGACAACAATTGTTGTACCAGCTAATCCCATCAGGCGCATAGCATTGATGAATGTTTTGATGATTGGATGTGCGCCTACTACAATTGTTAGACTATCCTCATCAATTATGTTGTCGTAATCAGGTCGATGTAATAGAATGCCTTCAGGAACACCAATCGCTTCTTGTAAATCAATGATAAAATATTTTGGTTGGTGCAATTTTGTATCTAAAGCCAACTCAGTATCTATCATTTCAGCTAATACATCAGCTATGCGCCAATTGCCAATCACTTCATGGATAATTATTGTTTTTTCGTCATCGAACCAATGTGTATGACTTGTCATTTAAGCCTCTATTCTTCTTGTGGGTATTTTAAACCCCAAGTACGGCGTATATCATCCATTAATGCCATCGTATGGTGCGTTTCATCAAGTGGCATATTCGGATGTTCAGTTTGTCCTGCACGGATAGCCTCATTGACCGATTGTGCTTCATAATTATAGCCGTTACCACGCATCGGAAATGACATTTTCTGAGGCTCTTCACCATAGGGTTGCACTGTAAATGTTGTTGGGGCAAAGAAGGGTGCATCAATCGTTATTTGACCTTT
>JBAUIA010000389.1:0-15057 GCA_049680565.1 Phototrophicaceae bacterium | reverse complement strand
CCTTATGGGGCTTAGGGGGCATCTTCCAAGCTAGTGGTTATTATCAAACGAGTGCAGTTGCTGAAACATTGGGTGGTGTTTTACAAACAGTTGCGCCTTGGGCTTTCAACTTCATGACGATGATGATTGTAAGGAAGTGAACACGCTTTGATTAATGATAGTAAGGGATACTAGACCCATGAAAAAAATTGTCACACTGACCGTCAATCCGACTATTGATAAGAGCAGTCGTGTTGATACGGTTGCGAGTGAAATCAAACTCCGTTGCGATGTTCCTGCTTTTCATCCCGGTGGTGGCGGTATTAATGTGAGCCGTGCCATCAAAAAACTAGGGGGCGAGTCAACGGCAATTTATACGGCTGGTGGCGGTAGCGGACAAATGCTGACGCACTTGCTGGAACAAGAACACATCACAACCCACCCCATCCCGATTAGTGATCTGACACGCGAAAATTTGACCGTTTATGAAAATTCAACTGGCTTACAATATCGCTTTGGGATGCCCGGTCCGATGGTCACCGAATGGCAACGCTGCATTGATGTGACACTAGCAGCTAATGCGGATTATATTGTTGCAAGTGGCAGCCTAGCCCCTGCAATGCCTACGGATTTCTATAAACAATTGGCAGATCGTGTTCGTGCAACCGATAGTAAATTGATTGTGGATACATCAGGCACAGCACTTGAAGCCTGTGTTGATAGCGATGTCTTTTTGCTGAAGCCTAATTTATACGAACTTGAATTATTATCAGGCAAAAAATTCGAGAGCGAAGATAAAATGCTCGGTATTGTGCGTGAGATGATTGCTAAAGGAATGGCAGAGGTTTTTGTGATTTCAATGGGCGCAGCAGGTGCAATGATGATTACAGCCGATCAAGCTGTTAAGATGCGTCCGCCTGTTGTACCGATTCAAAGTAAAGTCGGGGCAGGCGATAGCATGGTTGGGGGCTTGGTATGGTCATTGAGCAATGGCGATGATCTTATCACGGCGGTGCGCTACGGTATATCCGCAGGGACAGCAGCCGTCATGACCGAAGGCACAGAATTATGTCGCTCTGATGATGTGCATGATATTTTTGCACGAATCGCTATTATTGACTAAGACGCTGAATCAGTCTGTGAGTAAGTGTGTGGGTAAATGCCCGACTGCATTATGGGTAATTAAACGCCGACGGGCTTGCTCATCCACTGTGATGATGGTGATACCACAATGATTAATATCTAATTTTGCCCATGTATCCACATTGACTTCGAGCGCACGACAGACTAAATAACGCATGATATTACCATGACACACAATTACTTCATGGGTTGATGGCATGTTGGTTGCTGGGGCTGCAAAAAATTGTTCAAATGCTTCATCCACTCGTTTTCGATCTTGATGAATTGTATCGTGGGTAAAACTCGGATCATTTTCCATGAGTTGTAAAATATCGGCAGCGATACGCGGTGGAATGGTTGGGATCGCCTCACGGATGACATCATAAGTTTCATATGTCATTTTCAATTGACTCGCAATGATGTTGGCGGTTTCAATCGCGCGTGTCATGGTGCTCGCATACAGGTTATCTATTGGGATGCGTGCAACAGCTTTACCCGCATGAGCAGCTTGTTCTTGACCTAGTTGTGTTAAACCACCACCATCGGCGGTTTTAACATGGGTGTCATATTGTCCATGTCGAATGAGATAAAGGGTGCGCGTTGTCATGAGCGTATCACTTTTTGTCCGTGTGCATAGATAAAGAATTCATTGGTTAAGCGTACATCAGCATCAATATTGACTTGTGCCAATTCTGATTGTAACTCATCTCTATCATAAAAAACCTTGATGATTTGAAATTCACGCCCATCATTAAGAATACGGGTATGAATTGGGCTTTCATCCAACATATTTTGATTCTTAGCAGTTGCCGTTTGATTGCGTTGCGAATCAATAATAAATAAGTAGCCATTAGGTTTTAGCATTTGGCTCACACCCTGTAAAAATGCTTGTAATTTATCAGATGGAACATGCGACAACCAAAAGCCGAAGAAGATCATGTCAAATTGTTGTTCAGATTGCCATGTAAATAAATCGGCTTGTATATATGTCACACGGTCTGATTGTACTTTTGCTTGATTAATGGCTAGCATTTCAGCAGAGGCATCAACGGCAGTGATGGATTGTCCTAATTTAACGAGTTCTTTTGTCCAGATACCTGTTCCACAAGCTAACTCAAGGATATGATTTTGGGCAGGTAATTGATGTAAAGTATCGCGCACTATTTGCCCTTCTATTTGCCATTGCTGATTACGTTCTGTGCCTTGGTCGTAGCGCCCTTGACGCTCCCACCATTGGTCGTATTCGGCTGAACGTGCGCGATAGTAAGCCTGTTGTTGTTCTAAAATATCAGACATTAGATTACCTCCATCATTTTTAATTAGCGTACTGTATTTAGAGGTATCGAGGCAACTATTATCAATATTATTTGGGGATCATTGATGAATATTTTATGACTTATCGTATCAAAAAGAGCGCATTGCTGCGCCCCACATTTATGATTATTGATTTGCCCATGCTTCGAGTAATTCAGCTTCGCGTTCGGGCTTCATGCCTGCTGCCCATTCCTTTTCATCACCATTGATTTCGTTATACCATGCTAACGTATCACGAATCGTTTCTTCGATTGGACGCAATGTTAAACCAGCATCTAAGGCGCGTTGAATATCAACATTCATCATGGCTTGTCCTGCCTCGGTTGGCAACCAGAGTGGTAATTCCATCCAAGGACCAACTTCTTTTTCGAGCAACCAATCTTCATCTATATGGACAAAATTAACATCACTGCCTGTTACATCTTTAGCCGTATTTAAAATGGTATGCAATGACAAGGGTTCTTGAGGACCTGTCACATGAAAAATACCCATTGTTTGATTTTCAATGACGGTTAGCGTAAAGGCTGCTAGATCACGGGCATCAATCACTTGTACAATCCGACTACCATCACCCGGTACAAGCATATCGCCACCTTTTGCGACGCGGGTTTGCCAATAGGTAAAGCGATTGCTCGCATCATGCGGACCGACAATTAAGCCGGGGCGAATTTGTGTGACGTGATCGCCAAAGACAGCTTCGGCAGCGTATTCACATAAGACCTTGAGTGACCCATAATTTTCCATTTTGAGTTCGTCAGTTGGTTCGCCGTCTGGATGTTCCAATAAGGCAGCATCTTCATCACGGTTGATGTCTGTGGATTCTTGATAGACTGAAATTGAACTTACAAATACATAATGCTTGACTTTATCTTTGAGATATTCAGCAGCTTGTGTGACGGCATCAGGCGTAAAACCACAGGTATCGAGGACAGCATCCCAAGTGCCATCTCCCAATTTTTCAAGATCCGTATTGCGATCCCCAATGATACGGGTAACACCTTCAAAATGCTCAGAATCACTTTGCCCACGATGGAAAATCGTCACATCATGCCCATGCTGCACAGCGAGTTCTGTAAAGGCACGTCCGTAAAAGCGTGTGCCACCGATCACTAAAATTTTCATATGCTTATCCTCTTCTATTATCGCAACAATTAAAGCGACTGGTCATCAATTGATATAAGAGATTAATTGTATCATTACCTTGATGAGCCATGTCAGTAATTTATGCTAAAATGTGAGTGTACGATTTTGAAATCCATTGGTCAACCAAATTACACCATTTTGCTACATTTAAACAAAGCACAAACTGGTTTTTGATAAGATATTTACAGAATCGGCGTAAGTTCGGGGCTTGGCGTGCGTCCAATAAACATAACGATCATACAATAACAAGTTTTGAAATAAACGGCATATGCCAAGGCACGACATCATTCATCAATTAAGAGTTGTCACAGGAGTACGAAGTTTTATGGCAGATAAATCAGAAGCGCGTAACAATTTAACAGCATTGCTCAATTTTGTGGAAAACGCGCCCGAGAATCAAGAGATCATCAATATGGATTGCAACGACCATTGCGAGCAAATGTCGCTTTTGGCAGAACAAGTTGCTGATGGTGCAAAATTAGATGATATTTTGCCAGAACTCGAAGAACACATGAAATATTGGGGCGATTGCCGCGAAGAATTTATTGCGCTCGTGAATGTCCTCAAAGCTGAGATGATGGATGATTTACCTGAACTTGAATAAGTCATTAGAAATCAAAACGTTACTGTAGGGTGGATTCGACTCCCTGCATGGATATACCTTTAATTAAACTGATTAGATGGGTAGGAGATACCTTCAATGAAAAGAGAACGTGTTGTCATTATTGGATCAGGTCCCGCAGGGATGTCAGCAGCATTGTATACGGCGCGGGCAGATTTAAAACCTGTGGTTATTGTTGGCAATCAGTTAGGTGGTCAAGTAGCAATCACCCATGAAATTGAAAATTACCCCGGTTATATTCATCTGGGTGGTGCAGAACTGGTGGACAAATTCAAAGAACATGGTGAACATTTCGGCGCAGAATATGTGTACGATATGGTCACAGAAGTTGATTTTGATAATGGCTCACCTTTCACGGTCAAAACACATAGCGAAACTTATCTTGCTGATAGTGTGATTGTGACAATTGGTGCTGATCCGCGTAAGTTGAATATCGCAGGTGAAGCTGAATACACAGGTACAGGTGTCAGCTATTGTGGCACATGCGATGGTTTTTTCTTCCGAGGTAAGGATATTGTGGTTGTCGGTGGTGGTGATAGCGCTATTGAAGAGGCACTCTTCCTGACACGCTTTGCCAATAAGGTCGAAATTATTCATCGTCGTGATGAATTACGTGCAGGGGCAGCCTTGACGAAACGCGCCTTCACGAACGAAAAAATTAGCTTTATCTGGAATACCGAAGTGCAAGAAATCACAGGCGACGAAAATGGGATTGTTAATGGTGTGACCTTGCTCAATAATCAAACAGGTGAAACCACCCAGCATCCAACACAAGGGGTTTTCATCTTCATTGGGCATATCCCTAATAGTAAAGTCTTTGGCGATCAAATTGCACTCAATGACAATGGTTATGTCATCACAGATGATCGTTACCGTACCAGTGTTGATGGTGTTTTTGCTGCTGGCGAAATCCAAGATGAAGTCTGGCGACAAGTTGCAACCAGTATCGGACAAGGTGTGAGCGCAGGCATGAGTACCATTCATTGGCTTGAAGAACACGAAGACATTTTACAACCGCTCGCTGAAGCTGGCGACTAAACCAACAAAGCACTCTATCTAAGCGATGTTAAAGGTATATCCAAATAGTGGATATACCTTTTTTGTTGCTTCACATTCTTTTTGCCTCACTAGCAGATACTCTATATACTTAATTACTGTTACTAAATATTAAGGCTCAAACTTATGGGTAAAAAACTAGGCATCGGCATTTTGAGTGTCATCATTATTCTTATTATTGGATATTATGGTATTGGTTATTATGTCTTCAATATTTTGACAGATGTATCAGGTGGATGTGGTCAACCTTTTATGGTTGATATGCTCGATAACCAACCTGATAATTTCCGTTCGCGTTATACGATTGATGGCGATTTCATGGATGTATCGGCGTATCAGATGCCAATATTTGATGAGGTAAGTTTTTCCTCGCGCGGTGATGATGCCACACTCGCAGCTTGGTTTATCCCAGCCGTAACTAGTAGTGACAATGTCATCATTATTGTACATGGTATTAATGGCTGTCGCCGTGAGCCTACCCAACTCATTCCTGCGGGGATGTTAGTCAATAATGGTTTTAATGTGTTGATGATCGATTTACGCAATCATGGCGATTCTGAGATTACCAATGGGCGCTTGGCAGCAGGTAATATCGAATTTAGAGATGTACTGGGTGCAATTGATTACCTAAACGAACAAGGTTACGCCAATGATAAAATCGGGCTGATGGGCATCTCACTTGGTGCAGCATCTGCAACGATTGCATTTGCAGAAGAAGCAACTCTGCCAGCATTATTCCTCGATAGCCCCTTTAGCAGTATTGAAGATATGGTCGAAGAAGAATTTACCCGCAATGGCTACCCTCTATTTTTAATGTCACCTGCGTTTCAAATTGCTGTATGGAATGGGATAGATTTCTACGAATACAGTCCGAATACAGCGATTCTCAATCATCAAGATCGCGCGATTCAGATTGTTCATGGTGAAGCAGATACACGTATCCCTATTGAACAAGCAATTGACCTCTACGAATTGGCAGGCGCAAATGCCGAACTGATACGCTTACCTGATTTAGAGCATGTTGAAGCGATCTATAACGCTCAAGATATTTATGAAGAGCTACTCGTATCATTCTTCACAGAAGCACTTAATAGCGGTGACTGAAATATTTTCGTAGGAATAATAGGGAATGGTTATTGACCTCTTTGCGGATAAGGCATAAGGTACATCATTACGGTCACGCGAAGAGGTTTTATGATTACAAGCACAAAGCAAGCTAAAGCGACGGGTATTGTTGGGGCATCGCCTATTTATTACGGGTGGATTGTCCTGATTGTGGCAATTATCGGTGTGATTGCAACCGCACCGGGGCAGAGTTTCACGGTTTCATTATTCATTGATTTCTTCATTGATGAATTTGATCTGAGTCGTACATCGGTATCAGCATTATTTAGTATCGCTACATTTGTTGGCTCATTGAGTTTAACATTTGTCGGTCAATTGATTGATCGCTATGGCAATCGACGGATGGCGGTCATCATTGCAGCGCTATTTTCAACGGTATTGGTCTTATTCTCATTTGTCACAGGACCTATTGGCTTATTATTTGGGTTTCTAGGTATACGGATGTTGGGACAAGGCTCACTAGGACTCGTCAATAACACGGTCATTGTGGAATGGTTCAAGCGCTTACGGGGGCGCGTGATGAGTATTGTTCTCATCTCATTTTCTGTGTTCCAATTTTTCTACATTCCATTTTTACAACGTCAATTAGAAGTGTTGGATTGGCGCACTGTTTGGGTTTATATGGGCGTTGCAGTCGCTTGTGTGACAATTCCGCTCACATGGATTTTTATGCGGAATACGCCCGAAGAATTTGGTCTATTGCCTGATGGTGATGCCGTCCCCTCAGCCGATGCCGTTCCTGATTTAGAAGCCATCATCGAAGATAGTTGGACATTAGCCGATGTCGTTAAGAATCCAACCTTTTGGGTATTTGTCTTTGGGCGGATTATTTCACCTGCATGGGGAACAGGATTGATCTTGCATCAGATTTCAATTTTTAGTGAATTAGGACATGATGCACGCACGGCTGCTGCGAACTATGCCACAATTACAATTTTCACGGCTATTTTTGCAGTCATTTTCGGCTATCTCGTGGATCGTTTACGCCCTGGTATTGTGATGATAATTCAATTGGGCGCACTCATTGCAGCAATGATCTTAGCAACACTGATGACCTCGCAAATTCTATTATGGGGATATGCGCTCAGTTTTGGGATTATGATGGGTGGTGGCGCAGTCTTTGATGGTGCGGTTTGGGTTAATTTATTCGGGCGTGGGCATCAAGGGACAATTCGCGGATTTGTATCGACAGCCTTGGTAACGGGCACAGCGATTGGTCCTATTTTATTCGGATTGAGTCTCGATCTAATGGGATCATATAGCCCTGTTTTGTGGTTAGGGGTTATTCTGTCCGTCATTGCGATTATTGGCGCATTCATTGCACCGCATCCACGCAAACGTAAAGCGAAAGAATACTGATGTTAGCCTGTGTTACAGGCGGTACAGGCTTTGTAGGCTCATATATTGTGCGTGCTTTGTTGGATGATGGTCATGATGTACGTGTCTATCATCGGCAAAGTAGCAAACAAGATGCCCTCAGAGGCTTATCGTATACATCGGCAATCGGCGAACTAAACGATCAACACGCCTTGATTGAGGCTTTTACAGGCTGTGATTGGGTGTTTCATGTGGCGGCGGTTGCTGATTATTGGCGTGCCGATCAGACGCAGTTATTCAGCATCAATGTGGATGGTACACGGCATGTTTTGGAAGCTGCAAAACGGGCAGGTGTAAAACGGATTATCTTTACGAGCAGTGCTGCTGCGGTTGGTTTGCCTACTGATAATACCCCTTCCGATGAAACCTGCGCGTTTAATCTACCCCCTGAGCATTTTCCATATGGCTATAGCAAGGTCTTGGCGGAACAAATTGTTCAAGAATTTGTCGTTGAGGGCTTAGATGTTGTGATTGTCAATCCATCGGTGGTGATTGGTGCAGGTGATCTCAATATGATTAGTGGCTCGTACATCACACAAGTAGCGCAATGGCAGTGGCTCGTGCCGAAATCATCAGGTTCAATTGCGGTATCAGATGTGCGTGATATTGCACAAAGCCATCTTGCTGCTGCAAAAAATGGCATCACAGGCGAACGCTATCTATTAGTCACTGACAATTATACCAATCAAGAATGGTTCAGTATGATTGCCGAGATAGTCGGTGTTGCGCCACCGCTCATCCCAACACCTGATTTTCTCATTCCATTGGCTGCTATGCTGATTAATGGCATACGGCAGATGGGTATCAACACCCCCATTAATGCTGACCAAGTGCGATTAGGCGCACGACACGTTATCTTTGATGCTAGTAAAGCCCATACGCAACTGTATGCCCCCCAGATTCCAATACGACAAAGTCTCGAAGCCACGGTTAGATGGTATCGAGAAAATGGTTATTTGGCTGAAACAAGATTATCGAAGATTTTAAGTATTATCGGAAGATGGTGGTATCGGGCATGAGGCATATGGCTCACACCCGATTATAGGCATCATATGAAGTCTTGTACCAATTGGAGTAATTTTTGAGCGCTAGCAGGTTTTGGGAGATAGCCATCGCAGCCAGCATCAATATATTTGCTACGATCCGCTTCATTGGTATCGGCTGTAAACGCTACAATAGGAATGGATTGAAGATCAGGCATGGCTTTTATCAAGAGGGCTGCTTCTAAGCCACTAATATCAGGCAGATTAATATCCATCAAGATGAGGTCAGGTTTACTTTTTTCAGCTTCAGCAACCCCTGACTGACCATCCACCGCCCCAAGGACTTCATAGCCCCCAACATGCCGTAAAATTCGACATACCAAATCCATATTTTGAGGATTATCTTCAACATATAAAATACGAGTCATATTTGTTGCTCCTGAAGCATGCGTTCTGTTCAATAATATCAATGATAATAATAGCTACTAGCACATTTGCTAGATCAATTAAAAATGTGGGGTTTAAAATCTAATTTTCCTCTTCAGGTTTAGCAATAAATCGCTCAATCTCAGCATAAAGGATGATTTTATCAACAGGTTTGACAATATACCCATCACAACCAGCATCAATATACGTATCTTCGTCCCCTGCGATGGTGTGAGCAGTCAGGGCAATAATCGGTATATGGCGCAGATGATCTTGTGCTTTAATGCGCTTAGTGACTTCTAAGCCACTCATATCAGGCAGATTAATATCCATCAGGATGAGATCAGGCAATTCATCTTCTGCCATCTTCAAGCCTGTTAGCCCATCTTCCGCTTCTAATACCGTATAATCTCGCCGTAAAAGTTTACGAACCAGTCGCATATTTTGTGGATTATCTTCGACACACAAAATTCGTGCTGTCATTGGGATTTCGTCTCCAGATGTCGATAACAACCCCAGTATAACATTATCTGGGGTTGATAAAGACGTAAGTTTTTAAAATAGCGCTGATTAACCTTCGTAGTCTTCGTCACCTGCACCGATGGGTTCATTGGTGGTGGTGACACTGGTTAATTGTGGGTTATCACCGCGCAGATGTCCATAAATGGGTTTTTCGTTGCGTAAGACATCCACAAACGTAAACATATCACTCATTGGGAGAAATAACGCGCCCGATTTATTTTCAAGATCAACTTGAGGTTCTGGTACATCGCTATAATCAGCAAGGAAAAAGACATCAAGTTGATATTTGGCATCATCTTGTACACCAACACCTGTACAACGCACTAAGCCTCGGATATTAGCGACGACACCACCAAAATTACGTTCTTCTGATTGGCGGAAAATCACCATATATTCTTTTAGTTCAAATACTGCAAACGGCAGTTCATTTGCCATTATGTTGCTCCTATTTTAAAGTCGTCAAGTCATTATGATTGTTATTATAAACCATTTATCAACAGTTAAGCCACTTTCAATTGAATACGTTATAATCAAACATCTTAATGTAGTTAAAGGAATTCTAATTATGGCAAAGTCACATCGTTTGATGGTTGGTGATATTACCTGTATTATTCTCGAAGAAGGCACAGTCGCAGTTGATCTCTCGAATATTGCAAACCGCTATCCCAATGCAACAGAAGAAGAAATCCAAGAAGCCTTAGATGACATCGCTTATACAGGTGGTATGGTCGAAAATTATTACAATGCGCTCTATGTAGAAAGTGCTGACACGAAGATTTTGTTCGATGCAGGTATGGGCAAAAACCCAGAGCGTTCCGATATTGGGCAGATTATCCCTAGCCTTGCTTTAGAAGGCATTGCTCCAGAAGATATTGATATTGTTTATATTACTCATTTTCATGGCGATCATTACTTAGGCTTATTGACGGATGGTCAGCCGACCTTCCCGAATGCACGCTACATCACCCTCGATAAAGAATGGGATTATTGGCTCGATAATGATGATGAAGCGATGGCACAACGCGTTGAAGGCATCAAGAAAATAGTTGCCCCATTGCGCGATCAATTTAGTACAGTTTCAGCAGGCGATAGCATCGCTGAGGGTGTATCGGTCATGGCGATTCCCGGACACACCATGGGACAAAGTGCCATCAAGATTGAATCAGGCGATGAAACCTTGATTCATCTGGTTGATCTGCTACATCATACCGCACAATTCAAGTTCCCTAATTGGCATTTTGTGTGGGATACCGATGGTGACTTAGGCGTAGAAACTCGTCGCGCACAATTAGGCAATGCTGCCAATCGTAACCTGCTCGTGATGTTCTATCATTTACCCTATCCAGCTTTAGGGCATGTCGAACGCCATGACGGTGCATTCCAGTGGTTGCCACTTAGCGAATAATATTAAATTAATTGATAACTAGAGGAGAGCATTGTCTCACCTCTAGTTTTAAAGATTAGGTATTATTGATTCGCCTCAACCTCAACATAAGGCATTGTACCAAAAAGCGTACTTTCAACACCCTGTATCTGGAAAGTTGCTCGGACAGTTTCGCCATCTGCAACATTATCGCGCAAGCGCAAGGTCACATTGAGGTCAAGCACTTCATTAGGGGCAACAAAAGGTACAACAATAAAATTCTGATCTGTTCCAGCCCCGATGATTTCAAAAGCGTTGTCCTCATCTTCGATTTTGATGAATAAGAAGTTCTCCCACGCACACGTCCCTGAATTTTCGAGTCGCCAAGTTTTAGTGAAATTCTGCCCCACATTGACCACCGTACCATCTGGAATTGTTATATCTTCGACAAAATCACTATCCCATGTACATCCTACGACACTATCAAATTCAGACTGATAGATAAATGTGGGTCCAAAGCCTATATTATTATTATCAACAAATTGCATACTAATAGAGAAAAGACCAAAAACTGCATTCGTATCCTGAGCAATAGTCATGTTGACAGAAAATGTATAGGTCTGATTCGGTGACAGGGTTGGCAAGGTCAACGGAAGATTATTACCGATAAGTGGCGAGTCACTACCAAGTTTTTCGAGTCTGTAGTTTGTCCATGTACACGTTCCTGTATTTTGAATCGTCCAACTGACTGTATCAACCTCCCCAAGGCGTAGATATCCAATTTCAGAGGGTGCAGTGATAATGCTTACTTGATTGGTACAATTGGTAACGGTCTCTGGTCGTATAGCGACTTCGATATACGGTGAATCTCCGAACGCAATACCATTTGCATTGAACATACGGAATGTTGCCCTTTCAAGTGCATCATACGCAGCGATATTCGTTCCAACATTGACCGTCACACTCATATCAACAATCTGACCACTTCCAACAACAGGTGCAGTAATCGTATTAGCAGTTAGAGCATCACCTCCAATTTGACGGAAGGTATAATTACTATTCCATGCACATGTGCCATCATTACGGACGCGCCACACTTTAGTAATCGTTGACCCTACATTGACGACTGAACCATCAGGAATACTCATATCAGCTATAAAGGTCAGATCATTGGTACATGGTACAGGAACAATCGCTGTCGGGCGCAAGGTTGAGGTTGCCATTGGAGTAAGTGTTGGTGTTGAGGTAAGCGTCAGTGTCGGCGTGACCGTTGCTGTACTTGTAGGCTCGACTGTATTCGTCGGTGTACTTGTTGCTATTGGCTCTGATGATCCAAGCGCACATGCTGATAGTGTCAGTATCAACCCAATGGTTAGCAATAGATTACGAAGGCTCATAATTGGTCTTTCCTTTCATTATGTGATAAATTTTCACTATAATAGACTCGTACTAAGCGCTAGTCGTTCCATCAAACTTACAAAAACTTATAAAAAGGAGTTCCCCACTTGATTGCCCATGTTGTATTCATCAAGTTACAAGATAAAGCGACGGCTACCGAGATCAAAGCTCAATTAGAGAGTTTGCCACCCCAAATCCCAGAAATTAAGCATTATGAAGTTGGGATTGATGAGGTCGAGAGTTCACGTTCATTTGATGTGTGCCTCTACTCGCAATTTGATAGCTACGACACGCTCAAAATCTATAACGACCACCCTGCTCATGTCGAGGTACTCGCTTTTATCCGCGAGCGCGTCACGACTGTTCATGCTGTAGACTACACACTCTAACAAAATAAGTTGGCACAGCGACGACTTTAAGATTAAGATGATAGCTATAGACTATAAATATTTATTATTGAGGAGATTTTATAATTATGACAACTTACGCAGATCGCCCGTGGACAAAACATTATGACGATCATGTTCCTGCATCTTTAGAACCGTATCCGACAAAAGTCGTTCATGATTACTTGCGACAGGCTGCAAAGTCCCATCCAGATCGTATTGCTTTTACAACTACCGCTAAAATTCCTGTTGTAGGTCGCCAAGATACCCATTTAACCTATCGTGAATTGGATAGCAAGTCCGATGCCTTAGCAGCAGCATTGATAGAACTCGGGCTTAAAAAAGGGGATCGGGTTGCGATTGTTATGCCGAACACGACCTCGTTCGGGATTGCTTACTGGGCAATTCTCAAAGCAGGTGGTGTCGTGGCAGCAACGAATCCGACGTATCCTGCGAAGCGCATGGCGTATCAGATCAATGACTGTGATGCTGAAATCATTATCTGCTTGAGCATGTTCTATGACATGATTAAGAGCATTCAACACGAAACCAAAGCGAAGACGGTCATCGTTAGTAACATCAAAGAATATTTCCCTAGTCCTGCCAAGTTCTTATTCACTATTGCCCGCGAGAAAAAAGATGGTCATCGTATTGACCTTAAAGCTGGCGATGTTTGGTTTCAAGATTTACTTGCTAAATACGAAGGGCGCACGGTTGATGTCGATGTCACACAAGATGATATAGCAGTTTTTCAATATACAGGTGGAACAACTGGTGTCAGCAAAGGCGCAATGGGAACCCATCGTGCATTAGTGGTCAATTGCCATCAACTACGTTATTGGACAGGGAGTGCCGTTGGTCTATGGGATAATCATCAACCGCTTAGTTATCTAGGCGCAATCCCGATGTTCCATATTTATGGTTTATTGGTGATGCTGACGCAATGTGCCGTTGATGCTGGGCAAATCTTCCTAATTCCTAATCCGCGTGATATGGATGAAGTTGTCGATTGCATTGATTATTACAAACCCAATGTGATGCTCGGTGTGCCAGCACTTTATAATGCCATCAATAATCATCCGCGTGTGCAATCGGGTGAAGTCTCATTGAAAAATTTCATTGTGAATAGTAGTGGTTCTGCGCCTTTACCAACCAAGACCAAAGAAGAATATGATGCACGGGTCAATACTGGGATCACCGAAGGTTACGGCATGAGTGAAACCTTCACAGCAGTCACATCAAATCCTCTTTTTGGAGAACAAAAAATCCGCAGTGTAGGATTACCCTATCCCGATACCGATATGAAAATCGTCGCTATTGATGATCCTGACGTTATCATGCCAATTGGGGATGTTGGTGAATTGGTTGTCAGTGCGCCGAACTTGATGAAGGGTTATCATGGGATGCCGACTGAAACTAAAAATACTCTACGGGAAGATGCCTCAGGGAAAACATGGATTTATACTGGTGACATTGCCAAGATGGATGACCAAGGGTATTTCTATATTGTTGATCGCAAGAAAGATATGGCACTCATTGGTGGCTATAATGTGTATCCTGCAACCATTGAAGTCGCGCTAAAAGATCATCCTGCTGTTTTTGAAGTGGGCGTTGCTGCGATCCCACATCCTGAAAAACATGGTCAAGAAGCGCTCAAGGCATGGATTGTATTGCAACCTGATATGACTGCCACCGCCGATGATCTCATGAAACATTGTGAAGCCTATCTCGCGCAATATGAAATTCCGCGCCGTATTAGCTTTGTTTCCGAATTACCAAAATCGGCAGTCGGTAAAACACTCCGTCGGGAACTGATTCGCATGGAGATGGAAGAAGCCGATAAGAAAGCGCGTGAAACAGTTTAGATAGTTTTTAATCGTTAGTCGTTAGTCATGAGTTTTTAGGAAACAGGTTAGCGTGTTTGCTAACCTGTTTTTGATTGTGCTGAAGGATTTATGCCCGTTCGATTTCTTGCTGGACGGTTTCAAGTAGGTTATCAGCGCGGATTTGACCGAGTGTATAGCAAGGTCCGCCGAGTCGATCTGCAAGGCGTTGCGCCAAGCCTTGATCGAAGGCGACGTGTTCCATGTTAATCGTCACGGTGCGAATATCCCGATCTTGGAATAGATTTGCCACATAATGCGATTCTTCTTGCGGTGACATATTATCACTCATGCTGACATTACCTGCACCATCGGTGAGCAGAATCATAATCGGCATAATATCGGGGTTATTCAGCAC
>JBAUIA010000388.1:0-9726 GCA_049680565.1 Phototrophicaceae bacterium | reverse complement strand
TTCCAGATGTAGCCAATATTCCTGTTATTTTTATCAGCGCCCGTAGCCAACAAAATGATATTGTTAAAGGGTTTGAATTAGGTGGTTTAGATTATATCACCAAGCCTATTCAATATTACGAAGTACTCGCTCGCGTCAAAACTCATATTGAATTATATCAGCATAAACAAGCAGTAGAAGAAAAGCTGCATATCATTCAATCCATGCGCCAACAAGAAGAAGAACATTTTGCAAAAATATCTGATATGCGAAATCAATTTATTCAAGCAGCCACTCATGATCTCAAGAATCCGCTTTATACGATTATGGGCTATGCTGATTTACTCAATGATATGCGCGATAGCCTCACATCAGATCAGTTGGTACAGTTCAGCGAGCATATTACCCTTTCCTCGCACAAAATGAACATCTTAATTTCTGATATGCTGGATTTATTACGCGTCGAATCAAAATTTGTGAATTTAGATTTGCGGATGGTCAACTTTAATGAATTTGTACTTCAACAATTAGCAGGGCATCAATTGAAAGCCGAACAAGAGGCTATTGAGCTTCATTTTCGTTCGGATGTAGATCAAATTTCTGTCGCTATTGATCCCAATCTATTTTCGCGCGTTTTAGATAACTTAGTCAGTAATGCCATTAAATACAGCCCCTCTAATACGCACGTTTATATCACTATTATGAATACGGATACGGCGGTGCTATTAGATATTGAAGATCATGGCTATGGCATGTCTCAAGATACTATTGATAATTTATTTGTGCCGTTCTTCCGTGCAGCCGATATACAGAAAAAAGAAATCGAAGGTACAGGGTTAGGGATGGCAGTCGTTAAAGAAATTATTGATCGGCATGATGGCGAAATTAGCGTCCAGAGTGTTTTAGGAGAAGGTAGCCTATTTCGTATTATGCTACCTCATAAGCATGTATCGGAACTGATGTGATGCGCTATCAGACATCGAGAAAGATATAATTAATCTGACGAAACACTGAGAACTAAGTGCTAAAATCTCAAGATAGTGGTTTAATTTTTGGGCTTTTTAGCTGTATTAACTTCGTAGCGCAAAGCAAGTTCTGGTTCCGCATTTTGTAAACGACGGGGTGGCAATCCTCGTAGGACAACCTCAAGATCATCAACGACCATCTCACCAATTTCCCACAAGCCTTCTTTGACCGACCCTGCTCGGTGGGCAGATAAAACGGCATGTTCTGCGCGACGTATGGGGTGGTCGGCATCTAAGGGTTCGGTTGGGAAAACATCAATAGCTGCTTTAAAGCGTCCTTGATGTAAAAGTTCAGTCATTGCGTCAAAATCCACAACATGCGCCCGACTCATCAGCACAAAGACACTATTTTCTTGGAGCATCTCAAGATATTCACGAGAGATCATCGCTTGATTATCTTTGGAAGGGACTGCCAAAACAAAAACAACTTTGGAATCGCGCATAATAGCTTCTAATGAGCTTGGCTTTACCCCATGTCGCTCAAGAAATCCATCGCCAAGCCAAGGATCGTAAGCCGAAATGTCACGCGTAAAAGGCGCAAGCAACGGTTGTAACGCGCGTGCGATGCTACCATATCCAATAAAGCCAACAGGCTGATCGAATAACATGAATGTATTGCGATTGCCTGCATGGGTATAGACCTCGTCGCCACGACGCATTGCACGGTCTCCCAATGACACCTCGCGTGAGGCATCTAATGCCATCGCAAGACACATTTCTGCAACTTGCCGTGCAAATGAGGGCGCACTGCTCAAGACACGAATATAATTTTGATGACAATATTGATAATCCAGATGTAAGGGAAATGCCCCTGATACAGATAATATTGCACGTAATTGTGAGGTATGTTGGAGAACATCGCCATAACGCCAATCCGCACAAATCACGGCATCTGCGTCAGGTAAGGCAGCTAAAAAATCTGCTTCGGGCATGGGTTCATCACGCCCCCAAATGACTTCTGCAAGATCATACAAACGTGCCTTATCAGCAGGAGAAAAAACTTCATCCATTGTCCGAAAATTGGGATCAACAATGATTTTAGCTTTGTGTGTCATGATACAACCTGTTAATGCGTAACGTCAGTTAAATAAAATAAGGGAGCATTTATGAAACATACTCCCATTAGTAAAAATTAGCCTTTAATCCCTGTGGATGCGATACTTTCAATGAATGCACGTTGTAACGAGAGATAGAACAGCAAGACAGGTACAGTGATAACCGTTAAGTATGCCATAATTTCACCCCATGCAGTATCAAGCTGGAAGAAATATTGTAAACCAACCATCACCGGACGCAATTCTTCGCTTTGAACAACCATAAGAGGCCACAAATAGGCATTCCACATTGGCAAGAATTTCAAAATGGCAACTGTCGCCAAAACAGGTCCTGCAATTGGCATAATCACACGATAGTAAATCTGGAAGATAGTTGCACCATCAATGCGTGCCGCTTCGACCAATTCATCAGGTAAATCTTTGAAGTAGGTATAAAACAAGAAAATAGATAAGGGGTCTACAATGAACGGAATAATCTGAACATGGTAGCTATTGAGCCATCCAAATTCGAGACCATTTGCGCCAATCCAAGGCAGTTGATTAACGAGCATCAACATTGGGATAACGATCACATCGGCTGGTATAATCAAGGTAGCGATGATAATACTTAGGACAAGCCCTTTACCACGCCATTGAATAACAGCTAGTGAATATGCTGCCATCGAATTTACGACCAATGAGATCAGCACGGTAGTCATCGTGACGAATAAGGAATTTCCGATAAAGCGAAACATCGGAACACGCTCAAACGCCAATTGGTAATTGTCAAAACTCAGATCACCAACAGGTAAAATGGCTCGTATGGAACTCGAGTCACTCAGAAGTTGTTGATCGGGCTTGAATGATGACATAATCATGAAGACCAATGGCAAGATGAAAATCAAAGCAACCAAGACTAAAAGAAGGTATCGGGCTACTAGTAGCATATTCTTTTGATTTTGTTCTACTTCACGTACTTGTGACATTAGTTTCTCTCCCTTGTTAGGTAGCGTTGGATGAGTGAGATCGTCAGTACCATGATGAACAGCACAACAGAAATGGCAGAACCAGCAGCAATATCTTGTTGCTCAAAGCCACGTTGCACCGCTTGGAAGACAGGCGTTTGCGTTGAATCAAGTGGTCCCCCACGTGTCATTACATCAATCTGGGCAAACAGACCAAAGGCTTGAATTGTGATCAAGATCGCAACCAGCACTGCGGTACTACGTAAACCGGGCCATGTGACATAACGGAATTTTTGCCAAGCATTCGCGCCACTGACCTCAGCAGCTTCGTAGAGAACGAATGGAATGGTTTGCAACCCAGAGAGCCAAATAACCATATGAAAACCAACTGCTTGCCAAATAGACATCGCAATGATTGAATTCATGGCTGTTTTTGGATTACCGAGCCAATCGACAGCTTCAAAATTGCCAAATGTTAACCCACTTAGCACTGAGTTAAGTAAGCCATTGCTGCCATCATAAATGAAGCGCCATAGAAGAGAAACGACCACAATCGAAATCACAACGGGCATGAAGTAGATCATACGAAAAACGTTGACACCGGTTAATTTCTGATTGACCATCATTGCCAGCAAAAGAGCTAATCCACCTTGAATAGGTGCGACAATCACAACGAAATAGAAGATATTTAGAATGGATTTCATGAAGACAACATCACTGGCGAGTAGCACCAATTGGTTTTCGCCACGTTGCCATGTCATCCACTCGCGCAAGCCATCCAATTGTGGATAGTCGGGGTTATCACGGGTGAAATTTCTTAGGCGAGGATATTCAATATTGCCGTCTGCATCACGTAATACTTCACCAGTTGCCTCATCTCGTTCTGGCTCAAGTGTGAACAATTGCAATGTTAATAAGCGATTGAAATTACGCATTCCCACAAATTCAGTTGGGTTGGGGGAAATCAGACGTTGATTGGTAAATGAAAAAGCAAAACCAGTAAAAAATGGATATAGTAAAAATAGTGATAGTAAAATTAGCGCAGGTGACATCATCAACCATCCAATGATTGCCTCTGTGCGTTGATAGCTTGGTGGTTGATTTTTCTGTTTAGGTTTGATCGTTTTTAGTGTCATTAGCTATAGCTTTCTGTAACTCTTATGAGGGGATTGGGTGCATCCACTAGGGATACACCCGAGTTAAGGAGTTCGTGATGTTACAGGTCTACATTATTCGCCAAAACCGTAACCAGAGTTGTCTTCGATATCTTGTTCGATGTCATCAACTGCGGCATCAAAGGCATCTTGAACATCGCCACCATTCGCAATATCCGCTAAAGCACGTTCAAAAATGAGTGCCATATTGAGGTAAGCAGGTGTTGCAGGACGGATTAATGCTTGTGCTTGGCTGAGTCCGTAAAATACTTCGAGTGGGCAGCCTTCGCAGTAATTTGCTGACATTGCAGCCGCTTCTAGTGTGGTTGGTGCAAGACCATTCGCATCGGAGAATGCTGCACTATATTCTGGTTGTAATGCAAATTCGATGAATGCGGTTGCGCCCTCAGTATTTTCACTATCGGCTGAAACTGCGAATTGCCATGATGCTGCACCGATGACTGAGCCAGCACCGAAATCTGGTGCAGGTAGGAAGATCGCATCATCACCAAAGGCTTCTAATGCGCCTAAAGCTGCCCAGTTACCATTCCATTGCAGAGCATAGCGTCCTTCAATAAAGCCATTTTCGCGGTCTGCACCATCTTGTGAAGTGCCGGGAGCATAGCCATTTTCAAATAGACCTTGCCACCAGTCACCAAATGCAACAGCTTCTTCGCCATTGAGAACACCTTCTGCGGTGAGGTAGGTTTCACGATCAACAATATCGCCACCGAATGATTGTAAGAATGGGGAGAAGGCATAAGGATACCATTCACCTGTCCATGCCATACCGGGATCGAATGCAAAGTCAAATTCGCCAGTTGCATCAAGTGTTTCGACTGCGCTATTGAATTCTTCTAGCGTCCAAGGTTCTTCGAGAGTCGGGATACGAATATCATTGGCTTCGAGGACGGATTGGCGTGCAAACATCGCAACCGCAGCATCCCATAAACCAGCAGAATATAGCTCACCATCCCAGTAACCAAGCGCACCGGGGAGAATACCTTCAAGCACTTCATCACTAATATTGAGTGGTTGTAAGTAACCTGCCCATGCCCAGTTTGGCATGATAGGACCATCCACATCCACAATGTCTGGTAATTCACCAGCTAATGCTGCTGCAACGATTGATTCGTTGTAAGCCCCTTGTGGAAATTCTTCGAGTTCAATAACGTAGCTATCTTGTGATGCGTTAAAATCATCAATGATGGTTAATAAGACATCACGTTCGGCTGTGTTACCTGCACCGTGATACCACATGGTGAGTGTTTCTTGTGCGCTGACAATGCTACTTGCCATCACAAGTAAAGCACTCGCTAAAACCAGTATAAAAAGTCTTTTGATCTGCATTTTTTGCTCCTAAATAAATAGTACAAATTTGTTCTCGCTAATGTGTATCCAAATTGATACGACTATCCCATTCTTTGTGTACTGAATAGAACATTGTTCTATCCCCATCGTTAACTGGTCTCAAGTGACCAGATTGAAGGCATGTCATAAATATCAAGTTGTCGCACCATGGTATCGTTACCAGACAAGCGCAAAAAATTGTGCGACAAATCAGTAGGGTAAATTCGGCTTGTAATACTCGTCCGTTTATTCGCAATCAGTTCCAAAACCGACCCATCTAGTAATAATCGAAAGGTCAAATTTTCACCTGTTTCAAGCTGATGTTGTACATGATGGTTCTCATGGTCATCGGTTGCATCAAGCGATGATTTTGAGCGATCAATACTTAGCATCTGCGTTGCATAGTCGTAAGTGATGACGGTTGCGATTGTTTCATCATCGGAGGCTGCTACCACTAAGCAGATTTTGCCGTGTTCGGATAAGTCAAATTCAGCCTGTAAATCAAAAGCAAGTCCACGTTTAGTGATAACCACCACGCCATCAGATAACATGCGGTTAGCATAGTGCTGATGTTTCCCGTGAATTGCATCAAGTTCATGAACAGGGTCACTCAATAAGCGGTTATGGCTATCTAGCGATAACACACGCGGCACAGATTGAACACCTGCCCAACCTGCTGCTTTATGGGCAACTTCTGTGCGACCTTCTCGTAACCATCCCCATAACAAGCGACGACCATCATCCGCCTCAAGGGTTAGAGGCGCGTACAAATACCCATGATCGACTGTTCCTTGTTTTTCAGGGATGAAGCGATGATTGACATAATCCCCCACAAAATAAATCACGTCACCTGTTACATCGTTGGTATTGGATGAAACAAGAAGTACCCATTTATCGCCAAGACGGAATAAATTGGGGCATTCCCAAACATTACCAAGTTCATAATCATCTGCTTCTAATAGGGGATTCAAATACGTCCAATTGAGGGCATCATCGGAGCGATACAAAAATACAACACCCCCTTGACCCTTAATCTCAGAACCAATCAGCATGTACCAAGCATCATCTTCTTTCCAGACATACGGGTCACGAAAATCACTTGTTTGTTTCGCTTCTGGTGGCATAGTTGAGATAATAGGATTACGCGGATGTTTAACCCAGTTGACGAGCGTTTCATCATCACTGGTTGCGACAAATTGTGATTGAACCGTATTGCCATCATTGACACCTGTGTAGAAAATCGTGGCAACACCGTCATGATTCACCGCACTACCAGAAAAAATACCACCTGCATCGAGTGTGTCGGCTGTCGGTGCTAAGGCAACGGGTAAATCCTCCCAGTGAATCAAATCATCGCTGACAGCATGTCCCCAGTGCATATTTTGATGATATGCACCATCCGGGTTATGTTGATAAAAGAGATGATAACGCCCTTGCCATTGAATCAAGCCATTCGGATCATTCATCCAATTTGAGGGGGGCAAAAAATGAAATATTGGACGGCTAGGATCGTTCTTAAATTGGTTTCTAATATGTGTTGCTGATGATTGAAGCATAAGGTGACATCCAAATAGGTTAAGAAAAAACAAAATATATTTTTATGGTATCGTTACCATATGGTATCGTTACCATACAATCTTGTCAAGTAATTCTCATAAATTGGTTCGACAATTGCTTACATTCAAATTATCATGTACGCAAAACGATGTTAGTACCCCTATATAGAGGCACATTAAATGAGCAGTAATTACACCATCAAAGATATTGCCAAGTATGCAAATGTTGGCACAACGACTGTATCCCGTGTATTGAACGACCACCCTTACGTCAGCGATGATAAGCGCCAAGCGGTTCTTGATGCAATTGATGCGCTCAATTATCGTCAGAATTTAAGTGCTAAATGGTTACGCAATTCTGATACAGGCATGATTGGCTTTTTAACAGATGAAGTTGCTACCACGCCTTATGCCGTTGATATTATTCGGGGCGCACAAGAAGCTGCATCGGAAAATGGCAAAGTATTGCTTGTTCTTAATACCAGTGATAGTTTGCAATCTAATGAGGATGCAGTGGAATTTTTGCTTGAACGGCAAGTGATTGGGATTATCTATGCGACCCTATTTCATCGAGAAGTTCATCTACCTGATAACATTAAACAAGTACCGACTGCTCTAGCAAATTGCTTCGTTGGAGATGCCTCATTACCCTCGGCTGTGCCTGATGAATTTATTGGGGGCTATCGAGCAACCAAAGTGTTACTAGAGGCAGGGCATCAGCGTATTGCATTCCTGAATCTCATTGCGCCTGCAATCCCTGCGCGTGATGGTCGCCTTGCAGGTTACAAACAAGCCTTAAAAGAATATAACATCCCTTTTGATCCTGAACTTGTTGGATTATCGAATGATCCTGCCCGTCATAATTTTGACGAAACACAGCGCTTATTAGCACTCAAAGACCGTCCAACCGCAATTTTTGCTGGGACAGATCGTATTGCAATGGCTAGTTATCAAGCAATTCGTAACTTAGGAATGCGCATTCCAGAAGATATTAGTGTCGTTGGCTTTGATAATCAGATTGATGTATCCACCAACTTATTACCGAACTTAACAAGTATTCAACTCCCTCATTATGACATGGGCAATTGGGCATTTCATCAACTATTTATAGATGAAGCGCATCCTACACAAGTCAAGATTGATTGTGCGCTCATTGAACGTGATTCTGTAGCTAACCTTACGTAAAATGTTCAAATCGAGTGACTATGGTAAATTTTTGAGCATGAAAAGTGCTGAGTTCACCGTTCTGAGTGCTGAGAAAAATAATTTTTATTCTTACTTAGCACACAATACACAGCACTCATTACAAAAAATCTTGTTAAGTACTTTCTTTACCCTCGCTGACGTGGCTTAAAATTAATTGCCTAACATCAGTATGTAAGTAAATTATGAGGGGTCTACCATGCAAAAGTGACTAACAAGTTGCGTTAGTCACTGATGCTAAGGGTAGGAGGATGTTTTAGAGAAATTATGCAGAGATTAGATCAAGGTTTGCGAGATTCAGCAACAAGTCTTCAAAATGCACTGGTTTTTCAAGGAATTGATCGACACCTAAGGCAAGACAATCATGACGTTCATCATCAAGATTCGATGTGGTCAATACAATCACAGGTAAATCAATATAGTCTGGGTTTTGGCGAAGGTTTTCTAAAATATCAATGCCCGACATATCTGGTAAATTGAGGTCAAGCAGCAAAACGCTATTATCACATTGGTTCTCGGCAAAATATGCAAGCGCATCTGTACCATATTCAAAATGAATTAATTCAGGATGCCAGTCAATACGTTTCATATAACGTTTTAAAAGGTGAATAATTGCTAAATCATCTTCAATAATGATGAGTTTGCTGCTCATAATAAATCCTTTTAACTGGCTAACTTTACAGTGATAATATAGTTACAATCATAGAATGAAACATGCCAAAGGTATATTCGTAAGACTACGTAAATTGATCGCATATACTACTTAGCTGTCTTAGCACAGCATAGCATCAAGGATCGAACCCATGCAAAACCATGAACTAGCGGATACGCTTGCTATCCGTATCGGAGCGCGTGTTTTTCTGTATTGTTTGCTGAATGCACTATTGCTGATCCCATTGGTGATGTACCTCAGCATTGATCGTAATTTCCTAACGATGATTATCCAATTTGCAGGATTGATAATCACCGTGAGTAGCATCATGGCAATGCTTAACGCCATCATGGCACGTTATTGGATACGACGAGTTCCTGATAATATTGCCATCACCATGAATCCCGAAGCCTTACGATCCCCTCTATTCTTATCAAATTATCTAGGATTACCAGCACTCTATATCATCATGGGGATTATCATCGCCCAAGTTACCCCAGCAGGCTTGATGTGGTGGTTTCTGATGGCAGCAGGGGCATGGTTATTTTCAGGATTTATTGCGGTTGCTGCTGTCGATAAAGAATTACTCTGCTTATCTATCTACGGCATACCGCGCAAACAAAAAATGCAACAAAGCGATAGCACGCACTCAAGATTGTTGGCAACTGAGGACAATATACCTAATATACAACTTGATACCGCAATCGAGCGAAAAGAATTAAGCTCCTAAGCATTAGGTAGGCTACACGCGCATCGACTTTTGATTTATACTAATTGTGAATAGTTGCACAAAGTAATCAAAGTGGTG
>JBAUIA010000387.1:0-32345 GCA_049680565.1 Phototrophicaceae bacterium | reverse complement strand
CAGTCGCGTAACTATCGGAATTACTGGGGCTATCTGAAATGAACATCGGGCGCGGATTGTATTTGGGTAACAAATTAAGAATTGCGCCTCGGCTTTGAGGACTGAGCATAACGACTGCATCGCAAATCGCATCAATCGCACAACCCAAAAGTGCCATATCAGCCGTTGATTCTGCCCCGATGACAGCAATTCGTGCAGGGTCAACTGCGCCATTTTCACTGAGTGAACGCAACAACACATTCAGATCATCGGCAAATAAACGATTACCTAGATTGACGACTAAAACCGTATAGCCTGCTTCAAAAAGCTGCGGTGCTAGATTCCCCCAAGATGTTGCTTCTTGCGCCAGAATAAGTATCCCTGCGGAACGATTATCGGTTGAGCCATGTTCATATAAATCACCTGTGATAAGTGTACTATCTGCTAAGAAAATTTGAATCGGTTGCGCGCCAGTTGCACTCACGCCACCTGATTGTAATGGCGGTAAGGGCGCATCAACAGGCAAAGCAGCAGCCGTTGCATTACTTTGACCATCACGAATGGTATCGCCATAAATTTCATCGGAATTTTGAATCGTGATTGCTTCGGTTGGAGCAAGGGTCGCAGCAGAAAAACGGCGCGTGGGTGACGGCGTAATAGCTTGAGGCAAGACATCACAAGCCGTTATTACCAGTATCAAAATGAGCCAAATCCAAGCATACTTTTTTTGCATAGCACATACCCCAAACACATCAATAAATCATGTCTACAGGTATAAGCTAGATGCGCTAAAATAGCAATCAATAGTTATGTGAGGATGATAATCGTCAGGAAAGCTATCAGATGACAAATAACATCAAGCGTTACCATGCTTTGGTCAGTGGGCGTGTGCAAGGGGTCAGTTTTCGGTATTATACAACGCTCAAAGCGCGTGAGTTAGACATTGTAGGATGGGTGATGAATCGTGCGGATGGTCAGGTAGAAGTGTTAGCAGAAGGCACACAAGAAGCGCTTGAGCAATTGGACATTTTTTTACATGAGGGATCACCATCGGCATTAGTCGAAAATGTTGAAGCAACTTATGAAGATGCGACGGGTGATTTTAGTGAGTTCAGCACCGTATATTTTATGCGTTAAAAATGAAGGGAACGAGGCATGCCCTCGTCCCTACAGATAATTAACTTGGGCTGGCGTAAATCACCATACGATCAGCACCATCTTCAAAAGGGTCTTCTTCGGTACTGCCATATACGCCTACAATATCAAAGCCACAGCGTTCCAGCAGGAGTTTGATTTCTGGGTAGAAGAAATAGCGCAATACATGCGGTACACGCAAGCGTTTGACTGTGCCATCCCCTGAAATTTCGTCATATATCCATGTGACATGCAAGAGTTGCGTCACACGGTCTAAATAACTATGTGATTGTAATTGCACCAGATGCCCTGTTTCGGGTTCAATAAATTCACGATCCAGCATAATCGCATCAGTTTCTTGGGTGGCAAATGTTTCACCTGCATTTGGCAAATCCAGCACGAGTAAGCCATCCGTTGCAGTTAGGCTATGCAATTTTTTCAGTAATTTGATTTGCGACTCTTGGTCATGGAAGTGCATGAGGGCGTTATAGGTCATCAATATCAATTGATAGTGCTTATCAGGTGCGAAATCAAAGACATCACCATGCGTATAGGTCAAATAGTCTTTGAGATGAGGCAGCGCATTCAATTTATTATCAAGGCGATTGAGCATTTCTCGGCTGGTATCAATCCCTTCAACCCGATAGCCTTCTTGGGCTAAGGGCAATAAGACACGCCCTGTTCCGCAACCCACATCCAAAATAGGATCACCATAGGTATTGGCTAATACACTATACAGTTGAATATCATCGGTGCGATCTCCGACTTCCCCGTCATAATAACGGGCAATTGTTTCGTAAAAAGCAGTCACGAATTCCTCGCTTCAGTCATAATTTCTGTACGTAATTGGGCTAACACTTCTACCGTCAGTTGATTACGGATATTGAATCCTGCGACGGTAAGGTGTGCATTATCCTCTAAAATACCCTTATCTGCGAGATCGCGTGTGGCAAGCCAAAAATTGACCAATGGAATTTGATATTCGTCTGCCAGTTGAATCAAGACTGCATTGAAGCGCACACCGATTGCGTAAGTATTTGTCCCTTCAATTTGGCGCACCGTAAAGGTACTCAAAATCGGAATCACATCGCGTTCGAGCGTAGTCTCGATAATCTCGCGCATGGCTAGTTCGTAGGCTGCCGTACTGAGGACATTAATATCATTTGCCCCAAACATAATCAGCGAGGCAAAAGAATCAGTTAATTGATAATCACAGGTTAAGGGCGATTCACCAAATGGACAAACATCAGCACTTGCCCAAAATGGGTCTAAAACTGACGCTGCATTCAAGCCTGAATTAACAGATTGTCCTTTGAAGCTAAATGTTGGACTAAAATAATCCATCGTACTTTGGATACGCTCATCCTCATAGAAACTGCTATCCACCCCTGAATCTGGCGGAATATCATCAAGCAAGGTTTCTAAATACCAGCCCGATTCACTATTACAATCTCCGACACTCAGCAGGAAATCATCCCGTAAACCGCGAAAGCGTCCACGATTGTATACATCACGAACATGCTCGGCTGGAAAAACAACTAAAGGCGTTTGCTGAACTAAGGCAAGCGCATCTGTAAATGTTATATCTGCATAGCGACTATCTGTAATCTCGGGGAAATCTGTTCCGAGTGGTGAGTCTGTTGGCACAATTGGGCGCAATGTTGGCGTGTTTGTTGCTGGGATAAGTGTTGCTTGCTGGGTAGCAGTTGCTGTATCTGGCACAGTCGAGGCAGGCACTGCTGTTTCGGTTGGCATGATGGTTACCGATTGCGCGATAATTGCTTCGGTTGGGACAATTGCTGTCTCTGTTGGAAATTGTACAAGTGTCGGCAATTCGCGTGTCATCGGTGCTGAAGTTGGTTGACAGGCTGCAATCAGACTTGTCATCATCATAATCAAAGCAAGGCGTAAGCGCATTTAGTTGGTCTCCTGATGCTTGGTGGCTTGTTTTTTGAAGAAATTCGCAACGGCTTGTTGATGCGGTTCATCTGCCCACAAATCAGGGAAAGTATCAAATTCAATTTGCCGTGCTGCATCATACGGCATGGTCAAGCCAGCCTGTAAAATTGTCTTGATACTTTGTACGACTTTATAGGGACGGTCAGCAATTTGATTGGCAAAAGTTAAAGCGGCTTGTAAGGCTTGCCCTTGCTCGACTTGCTGATTGGCTAATCCAAGTGCCATAACGCTATCGGCTGTTAAAATCTCCCCTTTAAGCATGATCTCCAAAGCGCGACTATAACCAACCAGACGTAAGAGCCGTTGTGCTGCGCCCCATCCTGTTGTTAAGCCCATGTTGATTTGTACCATACCCATCTTCGTGGCTGCATCAATCATACGTAAATCACAAGCAAGTGCAATTTCACTACCACCACCGAGCGCATAGCCATTAATGGCAGCAATAACTGGCACAGATAAAGTTTCCATACGGTGCAAAGCATCGGTCATGATGTGGGTAAAATATCGCGCATCAGCATCTGTCGCTTTATCTCGTAATTCTACTAAATCGCCACCACTACAGAAGGCTTTCTCGCCTGAGCCTGTGACAATCAATACGCGCAAATCAGCGTCGTGTTCTAACGCACGGATTGTATGCCAAAATGCAATCATCGTTTCGAGGTTGAGGGCATTGAGGGCTTCTGGGCGATTGAATGTTATCACCCGAACCCCATTATCTTTTTTATCAAGTAGGAGTGTATTTGTCATATTAGCAGTATAGACTAATCCGCCTGAGTGATACAAGTTGTTTATGAAAGCTATTTTACCAAATTAAGAAAAAGGAACGAAGACACACTCAGTCTCGTTCCTAGATAGAAGGCAACCTCTTCTTGGGCAAAAAGAGGAACTTAATAAGTTATACGTGACTGGCTGACAATGGGTTCAAAATTCAAATACCAGCGTAGGGAAATCGTCGATATAGCAATGGACTATAATTGATAAACTAGAGGGGGTCTGTTACAATTCCGCCGATTCATTGGTAATTCATATATAATAAGCAGACTTTATCCGTAAATAGTGTCTCTGACACTACCTATTAACGCTAGAATGATCTTTATAGGGGTAGTTATTAAATGAAGCAAACACATTTATTAAAAATAACGCTGGTTACGCTGTTTGTGATGCTCTCAACAGTGTTAGCATCCGCGCAAAATGGCATTGTCGCTACTGTAGAAACCGAAGTTTTGTTACGTGTCGGTGCAGGGACAGACTGGCGCATATTAGAATCGTTGCCTGTTGGCACAACCATCAACCTTGATGGACGCGAAAGTAGCGGTTTATGGGTACGGGGCATCACTCAAAATGCACAAGTCGGTTGGGTCGCTGCTCGTTATCTAAATATCGGCCCTGATGCTGTATTTGCATTACCTGTCATTGCGCGTGAAGCACCAATTACTGTTGGCGCACCTGCTGCAGGGAGTGTTCCTGTACAACAAGCAAGCGCCCCTGCTGCCAGTGAACCTGCCAACGCACCTGTGGCAGTCAGTGGTGGTGTGACGACAACAGCTACAGCTACTGTCAATATGAGAAGTGGTCCTGGTACGGATTATCGCCGTATTGGTGCTGCTCAGTTGAACGAGCAACTAACACTTGATGGACGCAGTGGTAATCTTGGCTGGGTACGGGGTGTTAATAGTACAGGGGTTGTCGGTTGGGTATCTGCCAATTATATTGCTCTCAGCTTCAATGAGGTTTCGGCATTACCTGTTGTTGGCATTGATACACCCTTTGGCGTACAGGTTGCAAGCGCTCCGAGTGGCGCAACAGCCAACACATCCGCGCCAAATGTTGCAGCGCCCCCACCTGTCACATCCAATACAACTATTAGTGGCTTTGGTTATGGCGGTCATGTCACAGGCTTAGATGATAATTCGGTCAATTATATGCGAATTGCTGGTATGTCTTGGGCGAAATTCCAAGTACGCTATACCCAAGGTGCAGACCCTAACGCGGTTGCTGGCTTAATCAATGATACCCATGCTAAAGGATTCCGTATTTTATTGGGTGTCGTTGGTCTACCTTATGAACTCAATAATGGGGGCTACTTTGAAGCCTACGCAGGTTATGTGGGTGGTTTAGCAGCATTAGGTGCTGATGCCATTGAAGTCTGGAACGAACCTAATCTGGATCGTGAATGGCTGTTCGGACAAATTGATCCTGTGATGTACACCAATTTATTAGCGCAATCTTATAATGCGATTAAATCACGCAATAGCAATACCTATGTGATTAGTGCAGCGCTTGCCCCAACAGGTGCGGAAGCGGCCTTCCCCGGTGCTGTTGTCAATGATAACAGCTATCTCGCTGGCATGGTCAATGCTGGTGCGCTCAATTATATGGATTGTGTCGGCGCTCATTATAACGAAGGTATCGTCCCACCGACATGGAATAGTGGCGATCCACGCAGTGAGTACTATACCCGTTATTATAACGGCATGGTCGATACGTATTGGGGCATTGTTGGCGGACGACGACCACTTTGCTTTACAGAATTGGGTTACTTAACCCCTGAAGGATTTGGTCCTTTACCGGGTAATTTCAGTTGGGCATCCAATGTAACGGTTGCACAACAAGCATCATGGCTTGACCAAGTGATGTCGATGGCAGCACGCAGTGGTCGGGTGCGCATCGTAATTATCTGGAATATCAATTTCCAAAACTATGATGCTGACCCAATGGGTGGTTATGCGCTCATCCGCCCTGATGGTAGCTGCCCTGCTTGTTTGGCATTGGGCAATTAGCAATACGTTTTGCCTACGATTTGGGGTGATAATCGAATCGCCCCTATGATTTTTTGTGAGAAACACCTATCGTTTTGCTGATAAACCCTATATCAATTGGCAATCCCTTGTCATAATTCAGAGGTCTAGTTCGCTAGACCTTTGTCATAATAACTTATTTGCTGTTCTGAAGGACTTTCAATGGAACAATATCCGAATAACCCACAATCTAACGGTAACAGTGCAGGTTGTTGGCTGATCGCCATCATATCAGGCTTTTTTGCGATGGTGCTGGTCATTGTGGCGTTGTTTTTACCCCCATTTAACCTCTATACGACACTGATTGGTAATCCATACACGGTGATTCAAACACAAGGCGAAGCGATTGTATCGCCTGATGGTGGTTTTACATTAGCAGCCGCAGCCGATGTAGAGGGTGATTATGGTGTACGTGTATCAGGGACGAGCTTGCAAGCCTTTGAGGCAGGATCAAGTAGTGCTGGTGATTGGATTCCTGTTGCCAAAAATGCCGTGCCTTATTATCTCGCCTTACAAAGTCCCGTCTACTCAATTGATTCGGTTGGGGCAACACCTGACACCGTTGTATTGAGTGTACAGACTGCTAACGCCATTACAAATTCAGATTTGCTGGATATGTATGGTTGGTTTGGGGATGATGCAACAGGTGAATGGCGCTTTATCCCGAGTACCACAGTCGATAATCGCTTAGAGAGTGTAACGGATGCGATTCCAAGCCGTGTTGCAATTTTCCAAGCAGCACCTGATATTCCTGAAGTGATTGTCAGCTATGACACCAGTACATCATTAAACGATGAGGCAGCAAGTGTCGCATCGGTCATTGCGCCCGGTGGTTTACAACCCAGCCCCAATGGCACAGTCATCGGCAGTCTGGCAGCAGGCTCAGATACCAATGCAGCGTATCGTATGCTGCCTGTGATTCGCAATTTTAGCGATCCACGCTCACTTGATCCTGATACTGTCACAACAATTATCAGTAATCCTGCATTGCGGAATACACACATTTTAGAACTCGCCAATATCACCAATGCAAATGGCTTTGATGGAATTATTGTTGACTATCGCGGATTAGCCCCTGAACAACGTGATAATTTCACACTGTTTATTGAAGATTTAGCAGAAAATCTCAATAATAATGGGCGTTCACTCGGTGTCGTTGTCCAAAGTGCTAATAATATTGATGGCATCTGGCAAACAGGTGCATATGATTGGCGTGCATTAGGCGCAAGTGTTGATATTTTTGAAATTCAACTGGATATTAATCCACAATTATACGCCCTTGGTGATAATCAATTTGTAGAAGCCATGTTACGCTGGACAGTCGGTGAAGTTGATCGCACCAAAATTGTACTAGGCTTATCAGCATTATCTGTACGCGATATTGCAGGATCTTACACCGCTATTGGCTATGATGATGCTTTAGCGGGTTTGGGTAATGTTAATGTGGAAGCCGACAATGTAACAGAAAACGGTACAATCGAACCGGGATCAACCATTCGAGCCTCATTAGATGGGCGACAAGCGATTGGTAGCACCGATGAAACACTCAATGCACCTTATATTGATTATGTCGATGATAGTGGTGCTGCTACAGCCCGTATCTGGATTACAACAGGTAACGCACTCCGTTTCCGTATGAACTGGACAGAGCGTTTTGCATTAGGCGGTGTTGGCTTTAGTGATTTACTTGAAGAGGGTGTTGCAAACGGTATTTTACAAACCATTGGCTTGTATCGGACACAATTACCAACGCCTACAACTTTGGCAGAATGGGCGCTACGGTGGCGTATTGTTGGTGCAGATGGCACGGTTGTTCAAACGCGCATTACAGCCTTAGATGAAGATTTAGAACTCACGCTCGAAGCAACAGATGGCAATTATGCTATCAATCCATCTGTGGTTCTCATCGAAGAAGAATTTGAGCAAGAAAGCATCCGTACAGGGGTACAAGTTGCCTTATTTAGTGCAACATCAACCCCCACGCCATTACCTACATTTACACCGACACCGATTCCAACAGTCACCCCAACTGTGCCACCGATTGTCGCAACCAATGCACCTGCACCTGTTAATACGGATGGTAATTCAGCACCTGCCTCTGGCGGTGTTGTCAACCCGGGGTCTATTAATCTCGGGAGCTTTACTTACGGTGGTCATGTGACCAGTGCGACAAGTCCGCGTGCGATTAGTGCCATGCAATCAGCAGGGATGACATGGATGAAAATCCAAGTGCGTTATTCACAAGGTGGCGACCCCGGTGGCGCAATCGCTGCGGTGCAAGCAGGTCAAGCAGCAGGTTTCCGTGTTGTGATTGGGACAGTCGGTAATCCGAATGAACTCGCAGCAGGTGGTGAGGCTTATATTAATGGCTATGCGAACTGGCTGGGCGCTATTGCAGCAGGTGGCGCAGATGCTATCGAAGTTTGGAATGAACCCAATATTGACCGTGAGTGGCCTAGAGATCAAATTAGTGGTGCAGGGTACGTCAATATGTTACGGGCTGCCTATAATGCGATTAAACGTTCCAATGGCAGTACCATTGTAATTTCAGGTGCGCCTGCCCCAACAGGTGCAGAAGCTGCTTTCCCCGGTCAAGTCGTCAATGATAATACGTGGCTACAACAAGTTGTCAATGCAGGTGGCTTACAATATATTGATTGTATTGGTATCCATTATAACGAGGGCATTGTACCGCCACGCGCAACCAGTGGTGATCCGCGTGATAATTACTACACACGCTACTTACCCACTATGGTCAATGTGTATCGCAATTTGGCTGGTGGTCGTCCGTTATGCTTCACTGAATTGGGCTATGTCACATCTGAAGGCTATCCACCACTCCCTGCATTCTTTAGCTGGGGACAAAACACATCCTTACAAGAACAAGCAACATGGTTAGCCGATGCTGCATCCTATTTATCACAACAGGGCGATGTTCGTATGATGATTGTATGGAATGTCGATTTCACACTTTATGCTGGCGACCCTCAAGGGGGATATGCAATGCTCCGTCCTGACGGGGGTTGCCCAGCTTGTAGCGCTCTATCAGCCGCACGATAAAGTAAAGGATAATTAAGTTATGGCAACACGTACACAAGCACAACAAACTAAGAGTCAAGTACGGGGATTTATCCTCGTATGGACGTTTATCACATTAGCGATGGGGATGGCAACCTTCCTAGCGATCTACTATGCCTATAACCCGAATATTGAATCAACATCGCAATCGATTGCGAGCAATCTCAATAATTCAGGTGGGGCTGTCGTTGTGATTGAAAGCCAAACACCCTTACCTGCAACTGATACGCCGATTCCTGCACCAACCAACATCCCAGCAACTGCCGAAGAAGTTGTAGCAGTTGCCCAAGCAGCAACAGAAATACCAACACTTGAGCCAACAGAGATTCCACAACCAACAGCTTTGCCACCTGATGAAGATGAAACATTCGATGTTGGTATCCAAATTCAGCCCCCACCTGATCTCGACCCACAAGTTATGGAAGGCTGGTTTCGGTCAGCACAACAAATGAACCTGAGTTGGGCGAAGATTCAAGTGCGTTGGGAAAACGTTGAACCCGTGCAAGGCGAATTTAATTGGGATGCACTTGATCTTGCGATGAATACGGCACGTTTCTTCCAAATTCGTCCGATGCTATCCATCGTAACTGCCCCTGATTGGTCACGCCAAACAGGTCGTGAATCAGGTATTTCACTCGCACAACATGGTCCACCTAGCAATAACGCAGATTACGTCAACTTTGTGCGCCAAATTTTTGAGCGCTATCCCGATCAAGTTTACAGTATTGAAGTCTGGAATGAGCAAAATCTCAGTCGTGAATGGACATCCATGCTAGGCTTGAGTGCCAGCAATTATGTATCGCTCTTACGCGATACCTATACGATGGTGCAAGAAGTTAGCCCCGGTACAATCGTTATTTCGGGCGCATTATCGCCAACAGGGCTTGATGATGGTATTGGTGCGATTGATGATTTCCGTTACATGCAATTGATGATTGATAACGGGATGCTCGATTATACCGATTGTGTTGGCGCACATCATAATGGCTACAATATTGGTCCTTTAGTGCGTTTTGATGCTGTGCCAAATGATCCAACAGCGTCATTCCGAGGTCCTTTCGATAATCCACATCACAGTTGGAGTTTCCGTAGCACCTTAGAAGGCTACACAACACGTATTCGTAATGCTGGCTCTGATGCTAAATTATGTGTCACTGAATTTGGGTGGGCAGTTACCGAAGATTTAGACGGTTTCCCACGCGGATTTGAATTTGCGAATGATAACACCCTTGATGAACAAGCGCAGTTTTTTGTGGAAGCACTTGATTCTATGGCAAGCGGTGACGATGTGTGGCTCGCGTTTGTATGGAACTTAAACTACGCGCCACAAGTCGGTTGGGATCCAACCAATGATAATGTTCCGTATTCCTTAATCGGTCCGGGGAATACCTTCCGCCCTGCTTATGATGCGATTCGGGATTGGGCAGCAGAATATCACGCAAGCATCAGTCAGTGATGCTTGATAAGCAATGAAATCACAATAAACAAGATGCTAGAGGAGAGTCGTCGCTGGCTCTCCTCTATTTTTATCTGTAGCAAATAATGACATAGGAACTTATGACAGACTGGTTTAAACATCCACTTGTAATTGGACTCATCACGATCGTGATCGCTGCTAGCGCAGGGACATGGTATCGCAATGCCACACACGATCCATTTCGAGGCGATGCGATCAACAATCCTCCCTTTACGCCCTTATCGTATAGTATCCAGACATTTTTATGGTGGGATGAAGGCTCGGCAAGCTCGCAAGCAGCAACCGTCAACCGTATCTTCAACTTTACCACTATCAAACAGACCTTCCCTTGGCGTGAGATTGAACCCCGTCAAGATGAGTGGGATTTTACACAATCAGATCGCATCATTGCCTTAGTGGAACAATGGGATTTAGATTTGATTGTGCGTTTAGGACAGACACCTGATTGGGCGACAGGCATTGATAATGCTGACGAAATTGGCGCTCATGATACGCCTGCGCTATCAGCAGATGATTTTGCAGATTATTGTATGCACATTGCAGAACGTTATGTCGGGCAAGTCACAGCTTATCAAATTTGGAATGAGCCAAACTTACGGCGTGAATGGGGCGAGCAAGCACCTGACCCTGAACGCTATGTAGAACATCTTGCAGCTTGTAGTACCGCCATCCGCGCAGTTGATCCATCCGCAATCCTAATTTCAGCAGGTTTATCGCCAACAGGCGGTCCTATGCCAATTGCAATGCCTGATGACCAGTATTTGGATGCCATGTATCAAGCAAATTTCCAATCATATGTTGATGTTGTTGGAATGCACGCACCGGGTTTTGCAGTTCCTGATTATGGTCCTGATGATGCAGCGAATGATGGCAATGCACGCTGGGCAAGTTTTCGGCGGATTGAAGATTTGCGTAAAATAATGGTGCGCTATGGCGATGCGGAGCGTCAGGTCGCTATTTTAGAATTTGGCTATACCACTGATACCAACAATTCAGATTATGCGTGGTTTGCCGTGAGTGAAGAGCAACAAGCACAATACATCGTTGAAGCCTATCAATATGCTGCGGAGCATTGGAGACCTTGGGTTGGTTTGATGAGTTTAATCTATTTGCCTGATCCACAATGGACACCTGACGATGAAGAATGGTGGTGGGCAGTGATGACATCGGATGGTCGTCCACGCCCTGCCTATTTTGCATTGGCAGAGATGGATCGCTATTGTGGAGAAACTGTCTTATCAGGCTGGACTGATCGTTATGCGAGTGAGGAAGAATGGCTTGAGCAACGAGATACTTGCCCTTAGTTTGTTTGTGCATCTAACAGCCACCGCCATTTGGATTGGTGGCTTATTGATGACTATGATTCTAGTTTATCCCGAAGTGACGCGCGTATTGCGCGACACACCTGCTCTCTATCAATTTTTATCACGCTTGCGCCGTCGTTTTTACCCAATTAGCAATTTGAGCCTTGTCGCCCTGATTGCAACAGGTTCTTTTCAGATGACTGCGAATGAATTTTACAACGGCTTGCTAACATTTGACACGACATGGAGTCAAGTGATGTTAGCGAAGCATATTTTAATCATTGTGATGGCAATCATTGGGCTAGGTCTACAATATGGGGTTGCACCCTCTTTAGAGCGCACATCGCTTTTACTAGAAAATGATAAAGGGCAAGCCTCAACATCACTTGCGTATCAGGCATTACGGCAACGCGAAGTGGTTTTAACATGGGCATTAGGCTTGATGGGTTTAGCGATTTTGGCTTTGAGTGCGTGGTTAGGTGCGCTCTAATTATTAGCTGGCAATCTAGTCGGTGCATGTTATGATAAGGTACTCTCTATAAAGTTGTCATACCCTATTATTTTGATTTTTGAAGAAAGATGTCCCCTTTGTCAAAGCGCACATATTACGCCTTAGCTGTCTTAATTTTATTGGTTGCAGCAGGATTAAGACTATGGAATTTAACGACACTGCCTATAGGGTTTAGTGATGTTGAGCTATCGCATATCAATGTGGTTGAAGATAACATTCAACGCGGTAGTATCCGTGTATTTTATGAACGAGACTTCGCAGGTGACGATAGCACCCAAACTATCGGGCAAGAGGGACTTTATCATCTCATTTTGGCGGCAGTCTCTATTCCATTTGGCGTTGGCACATTTGGATTACGGGTGTTATCGGTCTTGTTAGGCATGTTGACCTTAGCGGTTGTCTATACGCTTGGTGTGCGCTTATTTGGCTATCGTACAGGAATAATCAGCATGGCATTTTATGCTATTTTGATGTTCCCTGTCTTGTTATCACGCCTTGTCTTGGTTGAAACAGCCTTACCCTTGATGGTTGCTGCCGTTATGTTAGCCTTAGCGCGTGCGCTACCCGTTTATTATCGTATACGTGCAGAGACTAGTAATACGCTCGATTATGCGTCAATGGGTATTCTGATTAGCATGAGCTTTTACTTGCACGAAAATAGCTTATTCATCAGCTTAATGGCGATGATATTTATCGGCTACGTGATGATAAGCCAACGCCAAGCCTCCACACGTCGCTTGAGTTATATGGGGTTTGGCATTTTGATGTTAATTATCATTTCTATGCCTTACGCCCTATCAACATGGCGCTTACCTGAATTAAGTGCCAATACGCGCATTTTAGGGGCATATGAAAGTATCACGCTCTCCATCATTGAAAGTACTTTAGGCTTGATGTGGCAAGGCGATAGCAACCCACTTTATAATCTGCCTCAACGTCCGATGATGGATTTAATTAGTGGGTTGATTCTCATCATTGGTGTGGTTGTCTCTATTCAAAAATGGCGTGATGCGCGTTATGCCTTAATTCTAATTGCGATTGTTGTTTTAGCACCGCCAGCCATTCTAGGCGATCAATCCCCTAATTTTCTGGAGATGGCGATTGTCTTGCCGATTATCACCTTACTAATTGGTATTGGGGCAGCACAGATCATTACGCTTGTAACAGGCAAAGCACATGGCATCGCTATCGCATTAATTGTCATGTTATGTATCGGAAATTTAGCTTGGACAATCGACTCTTTATTTAATAAGTGGGTCGCATTGCCAGAGGTGCAAGTAGCTTATCATAGTGATATAGGGCAAATCGCACATCATTTCGACCAGACAGCCGATCATATTCCTGTTGTCATTTGTAACCCGCAATGGAATCGAACACGCACCATTAATGACCCCTATAATGATGTTGATCTTGTTAAATTACACATGAATCGGGATTCAGCACATATGCGTGAGGTCGATTGCCGTAATGGATTTGTATTTGCTAATGCAGGCAATCACCAGCAAGTCCTCCTCATTGACCCGATGCAAGCGATAGAGCTTTTCCCTTTAGTTGCAGATTGGTTGTCGTTAGGCACATCTGTTATAGGCTTACCTGAAGGTATGGTCATTGATATGCAAGTACAATCAGAATTAGAGGATGCACTCGGTATTTTTACAACAACGTCACCTGCGAGTTATGCAACAGAAAGTGATGTGAGCGCCCTTGTACCAATTGCACCACCGATACGCTTCGGCGGTAACGTTACTTGGCTCGGTTATGAGAGTGACCCTTTCCCAATTTATACACCCGATTTAACTATTCCAGTATCAACATATTGGCGGATTGAAGGACTTGTTCCATCAGATTTATTGGTTTTCACGCATCTATTATCTGATCCCTTATTTCCAGTTGCTCAAGTTGATACAATCTATATTGACCCTACTGAATTAATGGAGCGCGATATTTACCTCCATAATGCGAATCTGCCCTTACAAGCTACTATTGAAAGTGGTGATTATGTGGTATCCGTAGGGATTTATCAGTCATCTAGCGATGATCGTTTACCCGTTTTCATTGACGACGGTATCATACAAGGCAATCGAATTTTCTTGTATCAGCTTACTATTGATTCTAGCAATCCATCAGGTAATTAACTCATGTTTGATATTGTATTTCTTGGGACATCAGCATCCGCACCCTCTATCTATCGCGGATTATCAGCACAAGCGATTTTAGCAGGTGAAGATCGGTTTTTAGTGGATTGTGGTGAAGGTACACAGCGTCAAATTTTACGAAGTGGTATTGGCTTCAAAAAAATGAACCGTATCTTATTGACTCATCCGCACCTTGACCACATTTTAGGTTTAGGGGGCTTAGTATCCACCTTTACCCGTTGGGAAAGCATGGAAGATTTGCATATTTGGGGTGGCGCATATACCTTAGAGCGCGTGCATACCCTCCTCTTTGATGTTGTCCTCTTAGGGCAAACACCACCTATTCCGATTCATTTGCATACCATTGATGAGGCTGCCGAATTATATACAGGGAAAGATTTTACAGTGAGTGCCTTCCCTGTCACCCATCGCGGACGCGGTTGCTTTGGCTATACATTTAAAGAGAACGATCATCGTCCGTTTATGGCAGAAAAAGCAACAGCACTGGGTGTTCCGCATGGACCTGAGCGCAGTCAATTGGTGAAAGGTGAAACGATCACCCTTGATGATGGCACAATCATCACACCTGATATGGTATTAGGTGATACGGTTAAAGGGACAAAAGTTTGCATCACTGGCGATATTGGACGCACCGACAATATTCATGAATTTGTTGCAAATGCTGATGTTCTTATCACAGAAGCGACATTCCTTGATAGTGAACGCCAAGAAGCCAATCAATTTGGTCATATTACAGCCAAACAAGCGGGTGAACTCGCTAAAGATGTCAATATTAAGCACTTACTCTTAACGCATGTATCACGCCGTTATCGTGAATATGATGTTATCAAAGAAGCCGAAGCTACCTTTAGCAATAGCATCGTTGTGCGTGATCTCGATCATTTTAGCATTCGGCGTGGTCAATCATTAACAAGAGTTGATGCCTCCCACACATCAAAATAATTTACACTAGATTATAGTGATTATAGATTATTATAAGGAAACATATGCCCATCACAGTTCAATGGCATAATGACAAAAAGACAGCAATATATTATGAGTTTGTCGGAAGTTGGACATGGTATGAATTTGATAATGTTTACCAAGAGGTATATACCATGCTCGATACAGTATCACATAAAGTAGATGCAATTGTTGATTTACGACGAAGCCAATTATTACCCAATAATACGCTGAGTGAAATGCGTCGCTTGACCTTCCAACAACATGAAAACGGTGGCATTACTGTATTTGTAACTGATAATCGCTTTGCAAAATCACTTTTTACGATATTAACAGGTGTTTTAAAACAAGCAAAAGCAATTTTTCATATTACCAGTACATTAGACGAGGCACATCAGCTACTGGATGAGCGTCATAATAACCTGAATTAAACAGCGTTGATAAAAAGACCATTAAATACAACGCGCTAAGTTTTGGTTAACTTAGCGCGTTGTACATTAGACAGTTTATCTAACCAATATCATCCAACGAGATCATACCTTCACTATAAACTTGCCCCGGTTGAATGACTGTAGCGCCCGATGTATCCACAGTTGCAATCAGATCATAGGTGGTTGCGCCTGTAATCCGTACTGGGACAATTTCACCGGGTGGTAATTCCCCTTCAACGATAACATAGCCATCAATTTCAGGTGCATCACGGTAACTACGACCAATGCTAATCACACCATCAAGTTCTTGACCATCTTCATCTTCGGCAGCACCATGTCCTTCGACCAAAATATCGAGCGTTTGCCCAATGTAGGCTTGGTTTTTCTTGAGGCTAATGCCTTGTTGCAATGCCATCAAGCGATCATAGCGTTCTTGCTTAACATCATCATCGACATGGTTGGCTAATTTTGCACTCGGTGTCCCAATTTCATAAGAGTATTTGAACGCGCCTACACGATCAAATTGAAGGTCTTTTACGAATTGCATCAATTCTTCAAATTCTTCATCGGTTTCACCGGGATAACCGACAATGAACGTTGTCCGTACACTAAGATTTGGAATCATCGTGCGTAATTTACCGACCGTATCATAAACCCATTCAATCTTGGCAGGGCGTTTCATCCGTTTGAGGACTTCTCGGCTACCGTGTTGCAATGGCATATCGAGGTAAGGCAACACTTGTGGATGCTTTGCCATCGTTTCCATCAGTTCTTCAGTGACATAACCGGGATAGGCATACATGATACGTAACCAAGGAATATCAGGCGCAGCAGCACAAATTTCATTGAGTAAAGTTGCAAGACCATTTTTCAAACCGAGGTCATAACCATAATCAGTGCTATCTTGTGCGATGAGCATAATTTCTTTCACGCCCATATCTTGCAAACGAACGGCTTCGGCAACGATGCTATCAATCGGACGGCTAACGGCTGTTCCTTTAATTTTAGGAATTGCACAGAACGCACACGGGCGACGGCAACCATCCGCAATTTTGAGATAGGCACTTGCGCCTTGTATGCTGGCACGCATCACACCGCGCTCATCCAAACCGACTGTTTTAGCATCGGTAGGTAGATGATACATCGGTTCAGGATGTTTACGATCCCGTAAGCGTGTGATAAGGTCGAAAATATCCATCCAACGGCGTGTTCCAATAACCCCATCTAAGCCTTGCACTTCTTGAACTAAGGTTTCGCCATAGCGTTGGGATAAGCACCCTGCTGCAATAACCATTTGATTATCGCGTTTGATACTCACTAAGCTACGGAGTGCATCAATAGATTCTTGTTTAGCAGCATCAATAAAACCACAGGTATTGACGATTAGCACTTCAGCAGCATCAGGTGTGCCAACACTGAGCATTCCGCGATTATTTAACACTTGGGCGATACTCTCTGAATCGACGGTGTTTTTAGAACATCCGAGGCTCATGAGGAAATATTTATCTTGGCGTGTTTTTACATTTATGACCATAATTAGTTTGTATTTACTCCAGAAACGTCTATGTTATCGAGTTCATCTTTGAATTCAAAATCTTCTTGGCGTGATGCCCAACGTACAATCGTTGGAAATAATAAGGAAAATCCGCCAAATAATACCATCAATAAGCCTAAACCATATTCACTAAGGTCATTATGACTGTTATTGATGCGCCACTCCGTCCAATTTTGCGGATTGTACACAATATCAACGACTTGCCCGACTGAGAGTCCAAAGTATTGTTCAAATTCGACTTGTTGTCCACTACGGACTTGGTCGATTGCGGGTGCGTCATCTTGCGGAACAGCATATGCCAGTGTGACGAGAAATGATGGATTTTGAAATGATCCAATTTGTTCACGATCAATTACTGTTGCTGTCAGTGGCAAAAAACCATCCGTCTCAGGAAACCACACACCAAAGTAGCTCTGCACAATCAGCGCAAGCCCACCAAAGAGAACCAGTAATGCACCGAGTTTTCGTCCAATATAGAAGATTTCGGCTCTCTCGAACAATGGGTTGTGCATCAATCGTGCGCCTCCAGCGATGAATTTCCAAGAAATTATTCTCTTATCATAACCTAGAATTGTGGATTTTTCGTTGGTGTCTATCGCTTGTATGAATGACTAGCCTGTTTTGGTCGGTGTAGGATTATCTGGCGTGATGCGTAAGGGCAAAATAGCAGCCGATGTGGGTGTGGCAGATGGTGTTACAACCGCTTCTGTGACCGTCGGCGTACTCACAGTTGTTGATGCTGCTTCCGTCGGATTGCCTACGCTTGTCTCAGCAGCAACAGGATTTGTCACGACTGCCTCATTTTGTGGCGGATTCACAGGGAATAGTGGCGTAGGACTCGGCAATGCTGATGTAGGAATAGATGTCACTTGTTCTTGTACGGCAACATCTGTAATAGCCGTACTGGTAGGTGTCATAGCGCTTGCTTGCTCGGTATTACTTTGGGGTATCGGTGTCTCAGATGGGATCAGTAATTGTACATCACTTTGGATGACATCTACCCCTGTGACAGTAAATACGAGTTCTACTTCTTGTCCGCGTGCGCCAAATATTTGTTGCTGAATGCCATTATAGATAATATCAAGGGCAGCCGCGTTTGCAGCCCGTACTGTCACATTATCATTGGCTGTATATGTCGAAGTAAATCCCGGTTCAAGGAAGCCTATATATTGCTCACGATCATCCACACTGATGCTCACCCAAGAGCGTTGTTGGATTTCTAAATCAATTTGGATACCGACAATGCCAAGCGCAGCAGCAGGGGTATCCGTAATAACGGTTGCACGCGGTGTAATGGTTGGGGTATTGGTGGGTGTTGCACTGATTGACCCTGCAATTGCGAGTGGTGCAACCGTCACAATCGGTTCATCAGGCAATAAATCAAAGCGATCAATGACAACAAATGCAATGACAGCAATCGCTGCTAAGGATACCAGCAACAAGGCAAGATTACGTAAAAAGCCTGCGAGTCGATCAGATGGTGCTTGTGCTGTTTGTGTAATCGTCACGGCTGGCAATGCAGGTGGTGTATCGGTTATGTTACGTGCTGCAATGGGTTCAACATGCTCTTCTACACGCCCAAATCGTCGCCGTTTTTTGTTGCTATTTGCGGATTCATAATATTGGAGAACACGATCTTCTTCTAATGATAGAAAACGCGCATAATTCCGCAGCATACCCCGTACACGAACAGACGAATCCATTACATTGAATTCACCTTGCTCGAATGATTCTAGGATGTCATGGCGTATCCGTAATGCACGCACAGCTTGTTCAAGCGTTAACTCTTTTGCTTCGCGTGATTCACGTAGATAGCGCCCTAATGCAGCAGGATCCATATCTAAAATTTACCCTTTATAACAACAAAACAGCCCCATGAGATTGGGGCTGATTATAGCGTGAATTCGATTGATAGCCTAGCAACGACTCACCTACTATTCAGCAGGTTCATCATCTTCAAAAACTTCTTCAATACTTTCCACGACTGCTTCAACACCTTCTACAACGGCTTCCGTAACTTCTTCAACCATGTCTTCTTCTTCATCTTCGTAGACATAATCAGGAACGGATTCAACGACTTGCATATTTACAATATCGACTTCTTCACCTTCGCCAATTTTAGCGCGGGTATCGAGATATTCTTGCATTTCGCCTTCACGGATAACAATCACTTGAAGTTCTGGTGAAATGTCTGTACCGATACGAACTGGAATTGCAAATTTACCAAGTTCGCGGATAGCTTGTTGGCTAATACGGCGACGGTTGATGTCAATAGCACCGAGAGGATCGTCTGCGGTAGCTTCCATCAATTTATCTGCAATATCTTGGGTGGTTACTGAACCATAAAGTGTCCCTGTTGGGGATGCACGACGTTCAAAAATAAGTTCAACACCGTCAATACGACGTGCCAATGAATTGAGCATATCTTCAAATTCATCACGACGCGCTTGAGCTTCAGTCATCAATTCTTCGTGTGCAGCAAGCATAGTTGGGGTTGCTTGTTTGGCAATACCACGCGGGATCAGGTAATTGCGGGCGAAACCAGCAGCAACATCAACGACTTCTCCTGCGACACCGTGCTTATAGATCGTTTCGAGCAGGATTACTTTCATCGTCATTTTCCTCACAAATAATAGCGCCCATCTGGTGGGCGGATTTTCACAACGTTTTCGTCTCGGACGTAACGTTGGCATTATATCGGGCAAGGGGTGATGTGCCAAGTGTGAATTAGGCGGTATTAGGCTCAGGATAGCATTCTGAATAGGTTTGGCGTTAGAATGCCAATGATTTTGATGTTGTTCCATCATATATACGCTATCTCAAAAGAAAGATATAGTATGCGCCCATCGCGTGCGTTATCCAATTCACAATTAATACGAGCAGCAGGACTCGTGTTAATCGGCTTTTTAGCAAGTGGGGTTCTTGGCTTTGTCCGTACAGGAATTTTATCTGCCCAGTTCGGGACAGGCAATGCCCTTGATGCGTTTTATGCTGCACAACAAATCCCTGAACTCATATTTGTGCTGGTTGCAGGCGGTGCATTAGGCTCATCATTTATTCCTGTCTATGCCAAACGCCGAGAAGAAGATGAAAACGAAGCATGGCGACTTGCCAGCGCCGTCATGACCTTGACAGCGCTGGCTGCTGGTATCTTGGGGATCATTGTCGCTATTTTCGCCCAACCATTGGTGCAATTCATCTTACTACGAGAAAGTCCACTAGAAGTGCAACTCCTCACCGTCAATATGATGCGAATGATGATGATTACACCCTTCATCTTTGCAATCAGTGGCTTAATCATGGGGATTTTACAATCACATGGATTATTTTTACTGCCGAGCATCGCTATTAGTATGAATAGTATCGGCATTATGATCGGCGCATTGTTGATTGCTCCCTTACTGGTTGAGCAACCTTATCTTGCACCAGATATTATTGCAAATTCAACAGCCATTACGATTGAGGGACTCAACATTTTACCTGTCGATCAAGTTGGGAATGCCAGTGTATATGGGTTAGCAATCGGTGCGATATTAAGCGCTCTATTGCATTTACTTGTACAATTACCGGGCTTATGGAAAATCAAAGCGACCTTACGATTTTTACCGAAGCCACGAATTACTGGTGTTGGTGAAGTGCTGAAATTGATGGGTCCGCGTGTATTAGGACTTGGCATTGTCCAAGTTAATTTCTTAGTGAATATCACCTTGGCAACGGCAATGGTTGCAGGCAGTCTGGTTGCATTACGTACTGCCTTCACGCTGATGTTTTTTGCTTTAGGCATCATCGGGCAAAGTGTAGGATCTGCCCTGTTCCCAAGTTTATCAGCATTATATGCTGAAAATGATATGGATGGTTTCAAAGACCGTTTAGCTAGCGCCATGCGGAGTGTTCTCTTTCTAGCGTATCCAGCAACAGTGGCGTTTATTATCATGGGTGAACCCATTGTGAGTATTTTTCAGCGCGGGCAATGGACACTCGAAAGTACGCAAGGGACAGCATGGGCATTAGCATTCTATGCAACAGGTATCGCTGGATTTGTTCTCTTAGAAGTATTATCACGCGCATTTTATGCCCTCTCTGATACATGGACACCTGTCAAAATTGGCATTGGTGCGATGCTCAGTAATATTGTGCTGAGTGTCATTTTTATTCAGTTCATCGGTGATCCCAATAATTTAGCACGCGGTCCTTTTGCTGGTTTAGCCCTTGCTAATGCGCTTACAACCTTAGTTGAATCTTTGATTTTATGGTGGCTGATGAGTCGGCGGATTGGTGGCATTCATGATCGGCATGTTATCATGGGATCAATCAAGACCATCATTGCAGCTTGTGTGATGGGAATTATTTTATACCTCTTACCTGTTTTCATCCCTGTGCGTGGTTTTCCCTTAGCACTAATCGGAGGTACAGTGGGTATGGTTATTTTTGGTGGTGTTAGTCTCGCACTTGGTATTGAAGAAGCCACTGCTGTTCCACGTATCATATTAAGGCGATTCCGACGGTAGTGGACTTAACCCACTCTCGCATAGCGATCAGCAGCACGCTACAATAGCAACATATTATTTCATATAGAGGAAGTTGTAATGTCCGACGACAGATACCGATTTAATATTGGTAGTTTTGAATGTATTGCTATTAAAGATAGTGAAGTCAAAGTTGATAGTCAGCAAGTATTCAGCAATAAAGACCGCTCAGAAATTCAGCCTTTTCTCAAAGCGCGTGGCGAAAAAAGCGAAGAAATTGTCCTCTCGTATACAGCATTAGCGATATTCAGTGACGATTGGGTGCTGATTGATGCAGGAATTGGTAACTTAGGCGACCATACGGGGCAGCTTGCTCATATATTAGACGATGAAGATATTCGCCCTGAGCATATTATCTTAACCCATGCCCACACTGACCATTTTGGTGGTTTAGTGGATGCTGACGGCACAGAAGCCTTTGGTAATGTACCGATTTATATGTGCCAGAATGAATGGCTCATGTCAAAATCAAATGATTACGCAATCGAGAATCCTCGCCGTGCCACATTAATTCAAGATTACCTCATTCCGATTGAGCGCCAAATTGAACCGATTGAATGTTTGAATATGAATGAAATTTTGCCCGGTATTAGTGTTCTGCGCTTACCGGGGCATACAGCTTATCACATTGGTCTACTCATCGAATCAGAAAATGATACGTTAATCTATACAAGTGATGCCATGATACACCCCTTGCATTTAGAACATCTTGATTGGGAGTGTGGCTTTGATGCAGACGCTACACAAGCACGCGACTCACGTATTAAATTAGCTGAACTGGCAATTGAACTCAATGCCAAAGTCATGAGTTATCATTTTGCGTTTCCGAGTATTGGACGTATCAAACGTAATGGGGATGGCTATCAGTGGGTAGCAGAAACTCAGTAAAATAATACATGATAAAATGAACGTTCATAATCAATGATATGGTGATACTACGATGAAGCGAACATTCAAAGGCTCATTAATAACATTAGGGACGATGTTTCTCACAATCGCAATATTATTTGGTGTACTAGTTGCAACGCCAGAGGACACTTTGTTCTACAATATGCTAACAGGCATTATGGTTGCAGGTATTTGTAGTTCACCTTTAGTAATGCTGGTTACAATTGTGAGTGGTATTGCTACTTTGGCTGATCGCTTGCAGAATGGCTCGAAAACCAAACGCAAGAATGATGATTTTTACACTAATTTCAATGAGTCTGATATGGATATTGATGACATCATGCGCCGTTTAACACCTGAGCAACAGGCGTATCTGCAACAACGATTGCATAATAATCGTCTGGGGGTTGGGTCAGATGGTGAATTGGTATCCATGAATGATTTATTGAATGATTTTGACCAAGAACAAAGCCAGATGTAAGGGGAGTTTCCTCCCCCAGCATCCTAATATCAGATGAAATCGTTTTTTGCTTTTTCAGTGTTGCTGCGATTATTGCGAACGAGATAAACCACAATCGCAACAGGGAGGATAATGGGCGCTAATCCAACAACAAGACCAATTGCGCCACCGATTAAGCCAACGACGAGACCAATCAAACCTGCTGCTAATCCAATCACTAAGCCAATCATGCCAACTGTTAAGCCGACAACTAAGCCAACAATGCCGAAAACAATTTCGAGAATCAACGGCAAAATCCCTGTTGCAACAAGCAGTACCAAAACGATACCCATCAAAATCATGTTATTTTTATTGATATTTGTTGTATCAACGTTCAAGCCATTTTTACGTTTATTCATGATGCTCTCTCCTTGAGAAAATTATTTATGTTTGTTATACCTGCTTATACGCGACGTTCTCAAAGATGTTTCAAAATTGATAATGCTTTGATACTTTTTTTACAAGTTGCATCATCTTAATAACTCATATGGATACGATCTATGACACAAAAAACAGTTTTTATCAGTGGTGCAACCTCAGGTATTGGTTTGGTCACAGCCCAAAAATTGCAAGCACTCGGCTGGAAAATCTATGCTGGTGGTTTAGTAGGGGATGATTTCTCGGTATTAGGGGATCGCATCCAACCTCTGCCATTTGATATTACCGATGCAAATGGCGTTGCTGAGGCTGTTACGCACTTAAACGATGAGATTACTCATTTAGATGCCCTCATCAACAATGCAGGGATTCAAGTTTCAGGAGCAATTGAAGCGCTTTCAATGGACACATTTCAGCGTCAATTTGATGTCAATGTGATGGGACACTTGCAGGTTACGAAAGCCCTATTACCACTTTTACGCAAAGCCGATGCTGCACGGATTGTTAATGTATCCTCATTGATGGGGCAAGTTGCTATGCCCATGTTGGGCGCATATAGCATGAGTAAACACGCCCTCGAAGCGTTGTCTGATGTATTACGAATGGAACTCAAGCCTTTTGGGATTCATGTCGCGGTGGTTGAACCTGCTGCTATCGCAACCCCAATGAGTGATCGCGCTTATACTGATTTAGTCGCATTACGTGATAATAGTTCGCAGCAGATACAAGATGATTATCAGGCACATTTTGAAGGCATGATCGCAACGCTCCAATCCCAAACAAAAAATGCCACATCACCAGACTTGATCGCAGATGTTATCATCCATGCCTTAAGCGCGAGAAACCCAAAAGCACGTTACGCAATCGGCATAGATGTCAAAGCGCTTTCAACTATACGAAAAATGCTACCTACATGGCTTGGCGATTGGATTTTGATGCGTGCATTAGGGATAAAATGAGTTTTTTGCTATTTTAAAGCGACTTTAGCGTATTTATCCCAAATATCCCAACCTTTTATCCCAAATTTACTCTGTGAATGTGCCATCACCTTCTAATTTTTTAATGCGTAATTCGGCATTATCGAGCAACACTTGGCATCGCGCTGATAACAATTTACCTCTTTCGGACATCATCACTTGTTCTTCAAGGCTCAGGTCGCCTGATTCAAGTTGTGCGATTACGTCTTCAAGTTGGTCGAAGGCTTGTTCAAATGAGAGTTCGTTTATATTGTCCATGCGTGTCTTTATCCTCTATACGGGCGGTGAGTTCGCCATCTTGTAATTTTATAGTAATGCCTGTGCCTGTTTTGATACCTTTAATGCTGGTGACGGCTGTCCCATCGTCAGATTGTGTGACAATAGCATAACCGCGTTTGAGTAAGGTATCAGGATGCGCGTTATCTAGTGCTTTACGGCGTGCCAGCAAGCGTTCGTGCAAAAGAGCTAGTTTACGCTGATTATGCGTATCAATGCGCTCTGAGAGTTCATCAATGCGTTGGCGCATATCTTGAATATAGCGTACTGGTGACGCAGATTGTAATTGACCGTGCATCAAAGCAATATCAGCACGGCGTTCTGTAATATGCTCGTTTGTAAGGCGGATAATTTGTGATTGCTTACGCGCAAGGTCTTGGCGAAAATCATCTATCTGAGGGGTGGCGACTTCCGCAGCAGCCGATGGGGTCGGCGCACGATAATCGGAGACAAAATCAGCAATGGTGAAATCAGTCTCATGCCCTACACCACTAATCACAGGGATTTGGCTAGCGACAATCGCACGGGCAACAGCTTCATCATTGAACGCCCATAAATCTTCGATACTACCTCCACCCCGAACCAGCAAAATGACATCACAGGCTTGATATTTATTTAGATTATTCAATGCCCGAACAATCAAGGGTGGTGCTTCGTAGCCTTGTACCAAGGTTGGGCTGAGGATGATGTCCGCTAATGGGAAACGTCTTTTAAGGACATTTTGTACATCTTGGAAGGCAGCAGCATCAGGTGATGTAACAACGCCAATGCGTAAGGGGAATATCGGCAAGGCTTGTTTATGAGATTGCTCAAATAAGCCTTCTGCTTGTAATTGGGCTTTGAGGGCTTCAAAGCGTTGATATAGATTGCCAATACCCCCTGCTGGCTGAACTTCATCAGCATAGAGTTGATATTCACCGCGTTGTTCATAGACGCTAACCCGTCCATGCACACGAATTTCTTCGCCATCATGCGGTTCAATGATCTGTTGTGATGCGTTATTGCGAAACATCACACATTTAAGGGCGGATTTACTATCTTTAATGGTAAAATACCAATGTCCAGATGCAGCAGCCTTCATATTGGAAACTTCACCTTGTACCCAAAGGTCTTGTAAAGGTGGGTCTGTATCAAATAAAGCACGAATATAGGCGTTGACACCTTCGACGCTAAAAATATCGGTCATAATAGATTATCTTCAGACAAATTGAATAATGACGGATTTGTGACTAAACTATACAATCGTTACAGCATTTTGGAAACAATCAGGAGTAGCATAAATGGCTTTTATGAACAAAGACGAACGTGATGCGTTACTAAACGACATCAAAGATATGAAGTTTAACAAGATTCGTGGCTATGTTTACCGTAAAGACCCCAAAGCACGCTTAGGGTATTTCCGTAATGTCCAAGAATCTGGGCAATGGATGACCCGTTATGTGCTAGAAGGACTCGGCACGCTAGTGACTGTTTATGAAAAAATAAACGAAGAAGACAAAGGCTGGTTTAACAAGCGCGGTTATGAGATCACAAAAATTGTGGTTGATCCAACCAACGAAAACCGTTTGTGAGCAATTACGTAACATCTGTTGCAATTGTGGGTTAACTTATTTTATAGATGGACGGTAATAATTGCCGTCCATTATTATTTTGACTATTTTTGAAAGGACACGCACATATGTTGCGAACAATTCAATTAACACGTACCAATAATCACGCCTTACGATTGGCTGCGATTGCAATTTTTACCCTGTTGATGGTGATTTCTTCTAAGATGAGTATCGAAATTGGCGCTGTGCCGTTTACGATGCAAGTTCTAGTTGTGTTTCTATCTGGGATGGTATTAGGATCGCGTGATGGTGCAGCGAGTCAAATTGCGTATATCAGCTTGATTGCTGCGAACCTCCCTGTTGATGCACGCGGACTGGGTGCTGCTGCTTTCTTTGGTCCGACAGGCGGTTACTTGATGGGCTTCGCTGTTGCTGCTTTTGTCATTGGTTGGTTGGTCGAAAATAGCCAAGATAAAGTATGGCAACGCTTCCTCGCAGGGATTATCGGCATTGCTGTGATTTATACATTTGGCGCAATTGTGCTGAAAATCGTCACAGGGATGGGATGGTCAGCAGCATGGACAAATGGTGTTGCACCGTTCATCGTTGCAGATTTGATTAAAGCCCTCATCGCTGCAACATTGGTTGAAGGTACACGCTCATTGTTGCTGATGAATAGTGACTTGGTACAAGAAGAAAAACCAAAAAATTAAGTTATCGGACGCGGCATGTGTCATGCCGCGTCCCTACAGTTGCACTATTGAATGGCTACAAGTTACATTTCATCACGGGGGGTGGTGATGCCAAGAACTTGATAGCCGCTATCAACATAAATGACTTCACCTGTGACCATCTTCGATAAATCAGATGCGAGGTAAACGGCGGTCTTGCCCACATCTTCAATGGTGATAGATTCTCCTAATGGTGCAACAGCATCAAAGTGTTTCAGCAGTGCTTTAAAGCCCGGTATACCTGCTGCTGCTAAGGTCTTGAGCGGACCTGCACTAATTGCATTGACGCGGATTTTTTGCTTGCCCATATCAACTGACATATAACGCACGCAAGATTCGAGAGCAGATTTTGCGATTGCCATTGCGTTGTAATCAGGAATGTATTTTTCAGCAGCAAAATAACTCATGGTCATGACACTACCGCCATCAGTCATCAGGGGTTCAGCCCGTTTTGCCAGTGCAATTAAGCTATAGGCGCTACTTTCGAGCGTGAGTTTGAAATCATCGCGTTTGAGGTCAATGAAACGTCCGCCGAGTGCTTCACGCGGAGCATAAGCCACCGAATGTACCAAAATATCAAGTTTGCCATAGCGGTCTTTCAATTTCTCAAAGACAGCATCAATTTCTTCGTCATTATTGACATCACAGGGTTCAATGAAATCACAGCCAATTTCTTCTGCAAGCGGTTCAACCCGTCGGCGCATATCTTCATTAAAGATTGAAAGTGCAATGGTTGCGCCATGTTCATGCAATTGTTTAGCAATGCCCCATGCAATCGAACGATGATTCGCTACGCCAAAAATAAAGGCAACTTTGCCATCTAATAAGCCCATAGGTATTATATCCTTCTTATATTCTTATTTGAAACTCTATGCAGGAACGCATAGAATCAAGTCGATTAAAATCATATAGGTTATAACACGCAGCGATAGTCCACGCTACGAAAAACAACTCAGGAGATCAATATGAGCGAAAATGAAAAGATCAATGTTGTCATCGCAATTGACTTTGATGACGAGATTATGCAGCGCATTCAGGATGTATCGCCACGCCTCAATGTGGTCAAACATCACCCAGAAGTCCCGCAATCGGTCTGGGCAACAACCGACATCCTCTATACACGGCGCGATTTCCCAAACCCTGAAGATGTACCACGTCTACGCTGGATACAACTCAACTATGCAGGGGTCGAACGGGTATTAGATCGGCGGATTACACAAGCTGAAGATGTGATGATAACCTCTGCGAGTGGCATTCATGCGACACAAATTGCCAATTATTGCATCATGATGATGTTAGCATTCAATTATCGCTTACCTCGTATGATTGATTTGCAACAAAAACGAGCATGGTCAACGGAACGCGATACCATTTTTAATCCAACCGATATGAGCAAGCAAACGGTTGGCTTTGTCGGATATGGTAGCATTGCCCGTGAATGTGCGCGTGTAGCACAGGCACTCGGTATGACCGTACTTGCTAGTAAACGGGATGCCATGAAAACGGCTGAAAGCGAAACCGATTATACGCCTGAAGGCACTGGTGATCCCGAAGGCATCATCCCTGAACGCATTTATCCGGGCGAAGCCTTAGCATCAATGGCGAAAGACTGTGATTATTTGGTGGTGACTGTGCCACTAACAGAAGGTACGCGCCATATGGTCAACACACGGGTCTTAGAAGCTATGAAACCATCAGCCGTCTTGATTAATATTGCGCGTGGTGCAGTGGTTGATGAAAAAGCACTGATTACAATCCTCTCGCAAGAAAAAATACGTGGCGCAGCGCTCGATGTTTTTGAAGAAGAACCGCTCCCTGCGACTAGTCCGTTATGGCAATTGAATAATGTAATCATTAGTCCACATGTATCAGGCAATGCGGATGATTATAATGCAAAAGCTGCTGATTTATTCATCGCAAACTTAGAACGCTATCTGGAACGTAAACCGCTTTACAATCAGTTAAATCGAGATACAGGGTATTAAATTTAGTGTAAATTGAACACTTCTTCATAGGCACACCGTATAGTGTATTAAGCAACATTTGAGCAAGCATTTTTAAAATCGCTTTATAGAAGAAAGGTACACTTAATGGCACATTATGAATTTGATCAATTTACGGCTGTACGTTTACATACATCGGCAGCGTATTCGCATGATGGCAAACAAGTCGCATTTATTGCCAATACCACAGGACAATTCAATATTTGGGTGATTCCCAGTGGTGGCGGTGCTGCCCGTCAATTGACAGCATTTCAAGATTGGGCAGTGAGACAACTCGTTTGGTCACATGATGATAGCAAAATTGCTTTCACAGCCGATAAAGATGGCGATGAAAATCGTCAGGTCTATGTCATAGAATCGGCTGGCGGATGGGCAAAACTCATCAGTGCGAAATTAGATCGTCAATATGATCTTGCTGGGTGGTCACCTGATGATTCAAAATTGCTCTATACAGCCAATGATGAAGCAGAAGGTGATAAAGACCCCATTGAGCATAATCTCGAAACAGGCGAATTGCGCCGTTTGATGACGGGTAATCTTAATTTTGCAGGAGGCTACTCCCCTAATGGTCAATATATCAATGTGGTACGGTTTGCTGGCAATACCGAGCAAAATGTATTTGTGGTCGAAGAAGCATCAGGCGAAGCTGCTTTAGCATCCCCTCATGAAGGCGAAGCTATTTTCTTTGCAGGTGATTGGAAACCTGATAGCAGTGGTTTCTTCATGATTACTAATTATCATCAAGAATATAATAATCTCGCGTTTTACGATCTCGAAAAAGGAAAATGGGATTGGTACTATCAAGGCAATCACGATGTTGATGGCATAGATGTATCAGAAGCAGCCAATATGGTACTCATCTTAACCAATGAAGGTGGTACGAGTAAACTACACGCCTTTGATCTGGATACACGCGCACCAATTGAAATTGCTGAATTGCCTGTAGGGGTTATCGGCGGTATGAGCCTTGCCAAAGATGGTACAAAGATTGTTTGTAATTTTACAAGTGCGCGTGAAGCTGCCAATATCTACGAGTTCAACCTCCAAACAGGCGAAATGACAGCACTCAGCCAGAGCATGTTAGGCGGTATCAACATTGATGATCTTGTTGATCCTGAATTAATCCACTATGAAACCTTCGATGGCAAGCAAATCCCTGCATGGCTTTATAAACCTACCACCGATGGCGACACCTTCCCTGTTGTATTATCGATTCATGGTGGACCAGAGTCACAAGAACGCCCAACCTATAATTATGCTGGTTTGTATCAATATTTACTGAATCGTGGGATTGGGGTACTTGCACCAAATGTGCGTGGCTCGACTGGCTTTGGTATCAGCTATCAGACTGCTATTCATCGGGATTGGGGTGGCGCAGAACTTAAAGATTTTGAACATGCAGTGGAATATCTTCATAGCTTGGATTGGGTTAATCAAGATCGAATTGCTGTATTTGGCGGGTCATTTGGTGGCTTTGCAACCTTGAGTTGTGTCACTCGTTTGCCTGATTATTGGGCGGCTGCCGTCGATATTGTGGGTCCGTGTAATCTTGTGACATTTGTGAAGTCTGTGCCAGAGCATTGGAAACCTATCATGAAAACATGGGTTGGTGATGCAGAAGAAGATTATGATATGCTGATGGAGCGTTCACCGATTACCTATGTTGAAAATATCAAAGCGCCCTTATTGGTGATCCAAGGAGCAAATGATCCGCGTGTGGTCAAAGCAGAAAGCGACCAGATGGTGGCTGCGATGGAAGACCTCGGTATTGATGTGACGTACTATGTTGATCCTGAAGAAGGTCATGGGGCGACGCGCACCAAAAATCGTAATAAATGGATGCGGATGACCGCCGAATATCTTGAATCACACCTTAACCCTGTTTCAGAAGGCGTTGCTGGCGATTAATAGTAGCAAAAATACTAGCAAAAATGGACGATCCAACGAGGTCGTCCATTTTTGATTAGGGTGTTTATAAAGAGCTTGTATCCGCTTAGTTTTGCCACTTAGATGAGACCTACACTAGAATGAGTCGCCAAAAGTAAGTTTTATGCGTTAGAATTATACAAATCTTAAACAATTTTACTGCAACTTACGTTTGTTTTGGGCGTATAGTATAGTAAGTTTAGTTGACCAGAGTAAAGGTATGCAGCAGATGGCTGATAACGAAAAAGATATTCAAGCAGAAACCCAAGATTTATTGGAAGATGATGTAGAGAATCCGATGGAACGTTTCTTTTTCCATCAACGACGTGCATTAGAAGAAACAGGCAAAGCGCTTGAAGCATTATTACCGCCTGATTTCCGTAGTCATGCAGGGGAAGCGAGCAAGGAATTTGCGAAGGGCTTCCGTGTTCTCGTCGATGCGAGCATTGATGAATTGAAGAAAGTCAGTGAGCGTGCCGAGGAAGAAGCGAAAGCTGCTAAAACTGATGACGACGATAACAATGATGATGAACCACCCGCAACAACAGGCAAAACTAAAGTTCGCGTCAAGCTAGATTAGATGAGAGGGTGCATATCAATTGCACCCTTTTTTATTTAATAAGCACACAAAATTTAGTAACTCAATTGACATTATAGATGAAAGCATTACAATGTTTTGATACGTAACAGAAATAGTAAAATTAAACAATGGAATCAGACTATTTATCAATTAAACAAGTAGATGGTCATATCACGCAATACAAATTCCTCAAAATTTCACGTTTTGCAGTTGATGAATTTGCTGACTCCCTACTCAAACAGAATTTGAACACAATCACTTGCATCTTAGTGGATACACGCATTGGTATCCAACCGATACGCTATACCATGTCGAAGTTACGAGAAACTTTCCAAGATGGCACATTGATGGCAGATGTAGATATCAAGATTTATGTTGCAATTGTGCTTGATGATTCAACTTTTTCAACGATTTCAATGAATTTCATCAATTCACTCAATCTGAAAAATATTCATTTCAGATTTTTTGGTAAGACAGACTATGAAGTAGCCCTGATGTGGTTAAATTCCTTTGAATCTCCTCATTCATAGCTTAAAGCATTAGCGGATTAACCACGTACTGACATATAAAGCGGTTGCAATACTTACAGCAGCAGTTGCAATGGCAGTATCCCCATTGATATATAATAATGTGGCACAAACCAGTAAGCTCCCAACAAGCATCATCCGCGCTGTTCGCTTGCTCTGT
>JBAUIA010000386.1:0-17589 GCA_049680565.1 Phototrophicaceae bacterium | reverse complement strand
TGCTGCTAGGCGTGCCATAGAAAGGTTGCACAATGACAAGTTCTTGTTCTGAAATATTGGTGATAGATTCGGGGTCTTCGCGGACTAAATTGGGGTAAATGGGTATATCAGAAATCAGGCAATCGGTAGCAATCAGGTTGCTGAACATCCAGCCAAAGCCTGTTTGGAAAGGCACACGATACCATAAGCCATTCTCGGTTGTGCCTGTAATGCTGACAGGGTCACCATTAAATCGTACATCGACAATCACATAATCAAGTGCTGCACCACCGCGCACCCGTAAGCCTCTAGCATCACTGGTTGAAATAGTGCCTCGGCATAGTGTGCTTTCACGGATAATACCTGCTGGATGCAATGGCATTTCGATGCTGATAGGTGCATCGCTGTACGATACTGCAAATCCTGTGTTATCTGTAAGCTGTATCGGATTGTTTTGTTCACTCACGAAGAGGTCAATTGCACCACGCGCAACAGTCACTGCTTGTAAGCCATTTTCGATTGACCATGTTGCAAAATGTTGAGGTTGCTGATTGTTAGTTGTAACGGTCAACGTATCTTGTGCAGAATCTAATTGATAGGTGAAGGGGTCTGTGGCTGATAAAAACTGATGAACTGCAATTCCATTTAAGATTGCACTGATTGCCAATTGACCCTCATCTTGACTAAAATCCGTGAGGTGAAATTCTGAATTTGGTAATAGCAAGATCACATTGTCCGTGCTAAATGTAATGAGAACACGCCCGTTAGCACCAGTGCGGATACGGTCATCAATGCCTAAAGCTGTTACTGCACCAGCAGGTAACGTTAGTTCATTTTGGGCATTATCTCGTATGAAAATAATTGACTCACCGATGATTTGGGCAGATGCTGCAAAATTATCTGCTTGTATCGGGTAGTAACTTATCTGCATGAATATGATACACACGATGAATAGAGCGTAGCGTTGCGTTGTCATGGATGTGACCTATTGTTTAATGGGTGGGAGCGTAAAGTAGAAGGTACTACCGACACCTTCTTCACTGATAAAATTAACCTGTCCATGATGCGCTTCAATCACGGATTTTACAAGATTTAAGCCCAATCCTGTACCTTCAATATGGCGCGTTGAAGCTGATTTTACACGATAAAAGGCTGTAAAAATACTATCTTTTGAGGCATCAGGGATACCGTAGCCTGTATCTTGAACTTCAAAGCGGATACCTGTTTCGTTTTCGATAATCCGTACTGTGATTGCGCCGTTATTGGGCGTATATTTGACGGCATTGCCTACAAAATTCGTGACCGCTTGCGATAATTGTCCTAAGTCAGCATTCACATGAATAGGTGTTTCGGGCGTAATGAGTTCAAATGTTTGTTGTTTCTGGATTATATCGGGTTGATGGCTGGCGCAAACTTCTCTCACTAGACGAGTGAAATTAATCTCTTCTAAGACTAGCTTACCTGAGCGTAAGCGTTCCACACTGAGAATATCATTAATGATATTCAACATTTCTTGTGAGCCATCGTTAATATAACCCATATATTTGGCTTGCTGTTCATCTAAGGATAATTGCATTTCGAGGATTTCAGCAAAGCCGATAATGCGCGCAAGTGGATTTTTAAGATCATGGGCTGCAATGCGTAATAACTGGGTTTTAAGCTCACTGAGTTCGGCAAGGGCTGTAATATCGCCGATGACGACTGTCCATAAAGCATAACTTTTCAATGGGGCAGCATCAAGCCGTACGCGTAGATCATTAATGTTAATTTCTTCAATTGCAAAATTTTGTGTGTTAGCAAATCCATCGCTAAGATGTTGTTCAAGTGTATCATCATCAGATTGAGAGCTTAGTAAGCCGACAAATGATTGCCCAAATAAGGCTTTAATATCGGTTTTGAGCAGAATGGCTAAATCCTCATTGCAATCAACAATCATGCCTGCTTTATCGAGTACAGCAATACTGGCGGGTGATTCCGAAAAAATAGATTCGAGCAGTAATTTTTGACGTTCGAGCGCTTGATACAGCATGAGATTATCAATAATGGGGGCTAATTTACTCATAAAATCTTGTAACAAGCTGCGTGTTGCTGCTGTGATCGACTGTTTAGCAACATGCTCTGTGACCATGAAACCATGTAAGCGACTTTGCCAGATAATCGGCATTGTAGTTGTATTCTGATGGGAAGGGATGGTATTCAGTGTATAGGTTTCTGTGCGGAGATTATCGCTATGATTGGCATAGCGAAAACCTATAAATGTATCGGATTGCTCACTTTCGCGGATATACAGTCCTGCGTTGATTTCAGGCGCAATTTTACGTACATCGGACAAAATGAACGGCACAATCTGTTTGAGTTGTAAGTTTTGTTCGGTGATTTGTTGTAAACTATCCAACAGGAATTTGATTTGTTGCCGTTGTAAGCGCTCGAAGGTAATGTCGATAATTAGCGCTGAAAAAAATGGCAAAATGATTGCCAACAAGGTATCCCATAATGAAATTGCGATTAAGGTGGTGCTGAAAATGAACGAACTTGCAAGAATCCAAGCAACAATTATCGCAAGTAATAAGATTAATTTGCCATACCATTGTGGGTAGGTATACAGGAATGCTGTAAAGATGGCTAAAGTCGTAATCAGCATCATATGTAAACCTGCCGATAACTGCTGCGGAAAATAACTTTGGAGCAGTGTTTCAACAGCATTGGCTTGAATTTCGACCCCAGACATTAAATTGCCACTGGTGGCTGACGGCACTTGATACTGATCGAGTGTGCCGACATTATTGATTAAGCCCACCAATACAATTTTGTCATCTAATAGGCTTGGGTCAAAGTTGCCATCAACAATATCAACGAGGGAGATAATAGGGAAGGTGGTCGCTTGTGCGGTTGCAGGTGCGCCATAATAGTAGGGTTGCCACAAGCCAAAGTCATCCACAGGAATTTGCGTATCAGGTGTGATGCTCAGTAAGCCATCGGCAAACTGACGTGTTTGCGCTGCTGCCACTTGAGGGATACGCCGATATGCCAAAAAGGTTGAAATGCTTAAAGAATAAAATTGTAGGTCATTGATAGCAATGAGTGAGGCTTGTCGGCGGACGATGCCATCAATATCGGGCAGCACATTGGTATAGCCTGTGTAATCACTATTTGTTAGCAGTACCTCACTGAGGGGTAAATCATCACTAAAGGGTAGGGCAGGGATTGCTTGTTGGCTTGCTGGGTTCAGCGTATATGCAATATTGTTGATCCCTGCATCTGCCAAGACAATTCGCGTGCGTGCATCGGACTGGCGTAAGGCTCGTAAGGCATCTGCGAAGGCTTCATCTTCTATTTTGGCTTGGCTAAAGAGCAAATCGAAAGCGAGAACCCGAATATTAGTTGGTATTAATTGATTGATAAGATCAATATAGACCATACGATCCCATTCTGAGGGGGTTCTACCATAGCGATTGAGGCTATCATCATCAAGCGCAATAATAACAATCGAATCTGTAGTGGGGGTCGGTGAGTAATATAGATCATTGAAGCGTAGCCGTAAGGTCATGAATACATTGCCCCACCACAGGCTTAGTAGTATGACAATAATGAACAACACGGCTACGATATTATACAGCAGCCGTGTTACTTGCAGGGGAGCAAAGCGTTGTAGCATTCACTCACTCTCCAGTGTTTTCGTCAGATTCTTCTGCTTGCTCTTCGTCTGTTGTTGTAGAGGATTGTGATGGAACGCTGACTGACTCATCCAGATTTTCGTATAGCGCTGTATCTTCTATTTGGGTGCTTTCAAAAACCCGTAAGCCTGCACAGCCATTATCAATGATAGCACTAGTCGATAATATCCAACCAAAGCCACCATCATAGGCAATGCGATACCAATTGCCCGTATCACTGATACCTAACAAAGTGCTGATTTCATCAGCAGCGATAAACCCAACCCGTGCAGCATCCATTGCTGGACTGAGGCGTACATTGATACTCACATCATCTGGGGTTGTAATCGTTGCGGTACACCCATCTAATGCAGCATCAAGTTCGTCAAATGTTGATGCACGCACAACATCGGATAATTCACTATCGACAGCAGACCGCACACCAAAGGCTTCTTCAACATCAGCCGTTGAATCCTGCGAGATAGCATCTACGATACCTTCAGAAACCAACATGCCTGAGCGCCCATTATCTTCGACACGAATTGCAAAGACTGTGCCTTGTGCTGCGAGGGTCATACCGGGGGTTTCTACATCATAACTCGAATTAATGCCTAAAATACGGTTGAGCCGATGCACCGCTTGCCCAATAATCACTTCAACACGCAGTTGGAAATCTTCGTCGTCACCTGTAAATTCAATGATGCGATATTCAGTATTACTTTCTAGCAAGACATCGGTGCCATCTACGAAGAAAGTGATGCGTGCTTCGCCTGTCTCATCTGTTTTGATAACATCGCCAACCCCAACAATTGCCTCAAATTCAACATTGATGAAATTGCGTGTATTGGCACGGCGCACCTCAACCCCTGAATTAAGCACCTCTAAGGTCGCTGCAAATTCATTTTGTGCGCTTACTAGCACGGTACATAATACGAATACAATGCTCAATGTAATGCTATGCCATACGTTTTTGCTCATGTGATGTTCCTGCATTTCGCCCGTTTTTAGTAATTAATTAATCTATTTGACTATCTATTATTATAACAGATTGGATCGGCTTTTATTTGAGTTAATCATTTTCCCCGATAAGTTTTTGCGCTAATTGTGTTAATTGACGAAAGCCGACGGGTTTAATTAAGATATGGTCGCTTAATTGTTGGTAAGTTTTATCGTTTACGATGTTGATATTGGCACTGACGATGATAATTTTAGTATGATCGGCGATATGTTCTGCTTTGATTTGTTCTAAAACTTGCTTGCCTGATAAACCCGGCATATCGTGGTCGAGTGTGATTGCATCAACTGTCTCGTGCTTGAGAAATTCAATTGCAGCAAATCCATCATTCACGATTGATACATCAAAATCAGCTAATTTAAAACCAATACTAAAGAGTTCACATAGTATTTCATCATCATCAACAATAAGCACTCGTTTTGTCATGATCCCGCTCCATTATAGAAGGGTTGTTGTTACGTTTATTTTAAAATAGGGTTATACCTGCTTATACTACACCATCTCGCTATTTTTGTTCGTTAAGGTATAAAAGTAATCTCAGTTTAATATATCTTAATATTGTAACACATAATCATCATGTTTAGGCAAAAAAGTGCAAAGATGATCTCAATGTTCGGATCGATAATAGGTTAATATTTATCATACTGTAAAATTTGTAATATCCTAATTTAAATCATCATTATATCAAGAATAATAGCTATGTAGGCATTTACTCAGGCTTGACTAAGCCATGTCGCCATGCGAGGGCAGCCGCTTGGGTACGGTCTGAGACATTGAGTTTAGTGAAGATTGAACTGACATAATTACGCACTGTGCCTTCTGCTAGATGAATTTTGCTTGCAATATCGGCATTGCTCAAGCCATTGGCGAGTAAATTCAATATCTCGCGTTCGCGGTCATTCAAATCATCAGAAATGCTTGAATCAATAGCAACACCATGCTTAACCACACGGTAGAGCGTATCTGTAATTTGTGGTGAGACCGTTGTGCCACCACTTGCTGTGCGCTGAATTGCTGCAATAATGTCCTCACGGGGTGAATCTTTGAGCAGATAGCCTGATGCCCCTGCACGGATAGCATCGACGACCCATTCATCACTATCAAAGGTTGTGAGGACGAGAATCTTGATATTGGGGTATTTTTCGCGGATATGGCGTGTCGCCTGAACACCATTCAAGATCGGCATTTTCAAATCCATCAGCACAACATCAGGCGTGCGTATTGCTAACTTTTCGAGGGCATCCGCGCCATTTTCAGCCGTGCCAATAATTTCAATATCGGGCGCTGACCCCACAATCACTTCGAGTCCATCACGGGCGAGGGCTTGGTCATCGACAATCATCACTTTTATCATGTTTTGAGTCCTAGGGTTAAGCTAAGCATTGTTCCGATGGTGGTTTCACTTTCGATTTTGAGAATCCCATCACACAACCTTGCGCGTTCTTGCATCCCCACTAAACCAAAATGTCCTTCTGGTGGTGCAGCATGGCTATCATAGCCGATGCCATTATCCCGAATTTGCAACATGAGTTGCTCTTTATCTAAACCAAGGCGAAACCATACATCGGATGCAGCAGCATGTTGTACGATATTATTGAGCGCTTCTTCAGCAATACGATAGAGGTTGAGTTCAATTTCTGGTGATAGATCAGGCAGCACTTCGGGAATAGTAAAATGCAACCGGAAGCCTGCTCGTTCGGATGCTTTGAGTGCCATAACATGCAAAGCCATCGCTAAACCAAGATCATCTAAAGGGCTAGAGCGTAAGGCTTTTAGCGCTTGCCGAGTTTCATTCAAGCCATCACGGGTGATATGTTGTATTTTCTCGATGCGTTGCCGTGCTATATCAGGGGATGTGTCCCAAATGGTGGTGACTGCTTCTAACTGAATTGAAACTGCTGTCAAGGTATGCGCGAGGGTATCATGCAGATCACGCGCCATGCGATTACGTTCCCGACTGACCGTTAATTGTTCTAAAGTGACCGTGTATTGTGCGAGTTGCTGATTGGCATCACGTAATGAAGCGCGTTGTTGGCGTTGTTCATTAATCAAGCGTGAAATAATGAATCCGATTGCCAAAAATACCAAATTACGCACAATGAGTTGCTCAAAGAGTATATCTGTCGCAATGCCAAATGAATCGGCTAAACTGGCACCGATGACAATTTCTACACCCGATGTCGCTATGCAGAATATCACCACAAACCAAAATCCATATTGTGTGGCAACCGCGATGAGTGGGACAAATAGCCATAAAATTAACGCGCCTGAATCCGTGATGATGTCATTGCCGATAATGCCTGCTTCTAAGCGAACGTGTACAGCTAGCATCCGTGCAATGATGGGTGTAAAACCTGCAATGATGATCGAAATTGGCAAGTAAACCCGCCGTAGCCACCGTTCGAGGCGCTGACTCCGCAGATATAATAATAGAAATGAGGTCGCTAATAGAATTAGCAAGATCGTGACAGGATTACCAACATCATCATTCTCTCGCAATTGCAGGGCAGCAAGTATTAAGATCAGCCATTGAATCCACATAAACATGCGGAATAGAGATAGCAGACCGGGTTCAATAATCGAAGGTTTTGTCAGTTTCATCGTCATGAATCTATGATAACACGAAGCGCATATCTTGCTAAATGTGCTTTTGAGCATATTTTGATGTGACTGCTGTCATATTGATTCAGGTGTAGCGTGACTAGGTAATCAGGTGCGGATAGTGTTCAATAGAGAAAACAACCACTCGGAAAAAGGGATTTATCATGGGCATAGGGAATACGATTGCATTTGTAAGTGTGGGCATCGGGGTGATTATCGCTTATCCAGCCTTATTAATTTTGCTAAATGTGCTATTTAGTCAGACAACGACACAGGTTTCAGAGCGCCTTGAACGCGGTATGAAAGGGTCTTTTTTTGTCGGCTTAATCGTTGTGGCTGTGACGGCTGGCATTGTTCTCGCGCTGGTATCGGCAGGGAGTGTGTTACAACTGATTGGCTTTATCGTTTATTTACTGGTGTCATTTTGGGGCGCAATCGGTAATGCGGCTTTATCGCGTGTATTTGGGATGCGCCTTGCTGATCTAGGCGATAAAAAACCCTCGACATTGTACGAATTATTATCAGGTGGCTTTATTCTGACTTTATCATTTGCCTTCCCCTTAATTGGCTGGTTTGTGGTGATGCCGATCATGACGTGTATTGGGGTTGGATCAATGACGCTCAATCTGTTTAGCCGTAACGCGCGTAAAACCGATACACTCGAAGCCGTAGCGGAAGTTATCACAGAATGAAACAGGTATCACGGCGCAATTTTCTCAAATTAGCAGGCTTGGGTTTGTTAGCGAGTGGCTGCACGCCAATCATTGATACGGGGCTAGCGATGAATCAAACGACGCTTAGTGCAACTGCGCTTACCCCTGCCAGTAGCTCGATGATTCACTTGCTCAATCGGGCAACATTTGGGGCAACGTCAAGCCTTGCCAATGATATTCAAATAGTAGGTATGGATGCTTGGCTCAATCAGCAATTCGATTACACCGCGATTGATGATTGGGAGACGCAATTGCGCTTGCAACGCTTCGATACCTTGCCGATGACATCCGATGATTTATTGTCTTTTATCAGCCTCCATGACCGTACCTCCGTTGCTAATCAATTAGCAGCAGCGATGGTATTACGTGCTGTGCATTCTAAACGGCAACTCTATGAGAAGATGGTGCATTTCTGGAGCGATCATTTTAATATCCACTATTTCAAAGGGCGCACATCGACCCTACAAACTGTTGATGACCGTACTGTGAGTCGTCCGTATGCGCTCGGTAATTTTGGCGATATGTTGGTCGCATCCGCGCATAGCCCTGCGATGTTAATTTACTTGGATAATGTCAGCAATGAGCGAAGCCACCCTAATGAAAATTATGCGCGTGAAATCATGGAATTACATACGCTCGGTGTAGCGGGCGATTATACCGAAAGCGATGTTGTAGAGGTTGCACGCTGTTTTACGGGGTGGTCAGTTGCTGATATTACGGGCAAATTCGAGTTTCGCCCTGAATGGCACGATGATGGCGAAAAAGTTGTACTAGGGCATGTGATTGCTGCTGGTGGTGGTAAATCAGATGGTGATCGTGTACTGGATATTTTGATTGACCATCCCAATACAGCGCGTTATCTGAGTAGCAAATTATTGCAACGTTTTGTAGAAGATGCGCCATCCGAAACCGTGATAAATGATATAAGCCGTGTCTGGATACAATCACGGGGGCATATCGAAACGGTGATGCGTGCGATTTTTGCCCATGATGCCTTTTGGCAAGCCCCGCGTAAATTTAAGCGTCCACTCGAATATGCGATTTCTGCTTTACGGAGTTTAAATGCAAGTTATGATGGCTCATTTGATTTGGTGGAACGCTTAGAAACAATGGGTCAACGTCCATTTGGTTATCCAACTCCTGATGGTTATCCTGATGTCGCGGATGAGTGGGTGGGCAGTTTTGTACCCCGTTGGAATTTTGCTCAAGCGATTGCTCAGGGTCAGCAAGCAGGTGTTTCGATTCCGATACAACAATGGCAAAATATCGCGCGATCCAGCAATCAAATGGGATTAGCACGCGCCATCTTACAACGTGATGCCAACGATGCCGAAGCCCAAGCCCTGACAAGTGTTTTATCCTCAGATGACACACTCAACCAAAATACCGTTCGTAATCTATTAGCTATCTTACTCAGTAGCCCTGCCTTTCAATGGCGATAAAAGGAGATTTATCATGACAACCTCACGACGTAATTTCTTAAAAAGTATCGGTATTTTAGGGAGTGGCTTGGTGCTGCGCGACCTTGTGCCGAGTTGGATGCCGCGTGTTGCTTTTGCCGATGATGGTGTATCAGGCGATGTGATCGTCAATGTGTTTTTACGCGGTGGGGCAGATGCGCTCAATATGATTGCGCCTTTTGGTGATGATGATTATTACACTGCCCGTCCGACATTGGCATTAGCCCGTCCTGATAGTCGTTCTGGCAATGCCTTATTGGCATTAGATGACTTTTTTGGCTTGAATCCTGATATGATTGCTTTGCAGGAACTGCTAACATCGGGGCGGATGACAGCCATCCATGCTGTTGGCGCACCGCATGTATCACGCAGTCATTTTGAAGCTATGGATTTGATTGAACGCGGTACAGATGGGCATGAAGGCGCAAATACAGGTTGGCTAGGGCGCTATCTGACACAAACGCTTGCGGATTCGGATTCAGCCTTACGGGCAATTGGTTGGGGTGATAGCTTGCAAACCAGTCTCACGGGGTATATTCCTGCGACGGCATTACGTTCAATCTTAGATTACCATCTCGCTAGCGAAGAACCGCAAGCCTTTCAAGCAGCTATGAATCAATTGTATCAATCCGATGAAGCCTTACAAAGTTCAGCCCAATCGACTATCGCTACACTTGAACTCATTGAGCAAATTAATGTGGATAACTATATCCCTAGTAATGGCGCGAGTTATTACGAAAGCAACTTCGGACGAGCGCTCAAGCAAACCGCAGCACTCATCAAAGCCGATGCTGGTTTAGAAGTTGCCTGCATTGATATGGGAGGGTTCGATACGCATATCACACAAGGGAGTACCCTTAGTTCAGGGATTGGTGCTTTTCCCTTACTCGTCAAAGAATTAGCTGATAATATCCGTGCGTTCCATGATGATTTACTGAATTACGCAGACCGCGTAACCCTTGTTGTCATGTCTGAATTTGGGCGACGGGTGCAAGAAAATGGCGCAGCAGGGACAGATCATGGGCATGGTGGCGTGATGATGGTCATGAGTCCTGATTTACAAGCTGTTCGTGTGCATGGCGATTGGCCCGGTATCAATACGCGCTTCTTAGATAATGGCGATTTGAGTATCACAACCGACTACCGCGATGTATTGAGTAGCATTCTGCTACAACGGACAGCGCTCGAACAAACCAATCAAATTTTTCCGAATCATACGCTACAAGCGCTCAATCTCTATCAATCTTGATGGTAAGTTTGTAGGGGGTATCGCAGTGCTGCGCTAAGAGCAGGTCGTTTATATCGACTTGCTCAGGCAGCATCGCTATATTTTAAGTTCTGCAACCACCATCCATGCACCTTTTTGGGTGTGATGACCCGTGAAGCGTAGTACAGGATCTCTGTACTCTCTCGCAATAGACTTATTGGGCTAGGGATACACGCCGATAAATCCAGCGCCCACCCATAAATATCCCCATCATAAAGAGTCCAATAGCTAATCCTCGTAGGATTTGCATGAAGAGGCTAATTTCCCCAGATGGTGGCAGTGTTTCAACGGCAAGGAAGCTCATCACCGCACAATTGGGATCGAGATTACTAGAACTGGTTACACAAGCGGTATTTCTGATTTCTTGGGCATCTTCATCATCTCGTACTAAGGCTTGAATGGTTAAGATTACCCGTTCTCCAGCAGCCAATTCATCAATCTCAAGGCGGATATTTTGCCCATTAATGGTGAGCGTTCCTGCGCTGGCTTCGGCATCTAAAATATCAATAATATCAGGCATCACATCCTGAATCAGCATATCAAAAGCAGAGTCATCGGTAGGATTAATCACCCGAATGGTATAGGTGATTTCGGAACCGGGTTCTGCAACGGGCGGACTACCAATTTTACTGATGAAGGGTTCATCGATAATTTGTGGCGCAACCCCATCTGCTGTGACAATGGTTATCCCTGAATCAGGCGATTCGCCATTGGTTTGGACTGTGAAGTTGACACTGGCTTCTGCACCACCAACGATTGTTCCAATACGGCAAGCGACAATACCGCCAACCTCGGTACAAATGGGCGCACCGGGTAGGGCTGCACGGAATTCAACCCCAGCACGCAATACTTCTTGGATTAATACATTATTGGCAGCATTATCGCCCACATTGACAACGAAAACGGACATTTCATTTTCACCATTACCAACGACTGTTACAGCAAGGTCGGGCGTTCCTGTGACTGTCGGCACGAGTGTTTCTGTGGGGATGAGTGTCGCTGTTGGTGGTAAATCAGTAGCCGTTGGGATGAACGTTGCCGTCGGTGGCACATCGGTTGCGGTTGGGATGAGTGTTCTGGTTGGCGCAAGTGTGCGTGTAGGAATGGGCGTTCTAGTTGGCGCAAGTGTGCGTGTAGGAATCGGCGTTCTCGTTGGCACAGGTGTGCGCGTTGGTATGGTTGTTCTAGTTGGCACAAGTGTCTGTGTTGGTATAATTGTTAATGTTGGGATGTCGGTTGGAATATCAGATGGTGGTATAGCTGTATCTACAGGTGGAACGGGTGTGTTGATAACTGGTATAGGGGTAGGTGTATTGGTTGGAGGTGGAGCAATCACCGTAATTATACCTGTTTGGAAGTCGATTAAACCAGTTACACTATTTTCGACCTCTAATCGAATATTATAGATACCTGCTGTTGTAAATAGTTGAGAATAATCAATAATCGCTGTCGATGATGATGCAAGCATACCATTGACATACCAACGCACATTCGTGATAGGACCTGTAGATAGATTTGTGAATAATATCGTTGTACCTTCAATAACTGTTCTTGTAAGCGGGATAAAATCAGCAACGATGGTTGATTCAATTGCAACACATTCTGCAAACTCTGATGTATTATCTGTGGTGCGATTAATTGTGATAGCTGTAATTAGATCACCTACATTGTATGTGCCACTCAGGATAGCCGTGAATACGCCACCAGATGAATTGTAAAAAGATGGACTGCCACCATCAAGCAGACGATTGCGACCTTCACCAAATCCTGATCCATCACAAGCACTTAACGGATTTACATAAAATAAAGTGTTCAGTACACCATTGCTTGGTAAAGTACCAGTAATCGTAAGTGTCCCTGCTATCGCATCGTAGACAGCATTATCTATAACCGTATAATTTTGATTATTGTCACTATCGCCGACATCATTCGGTGTTACACCATCAAGGTTGAGATCAATCCCAAGTCCACCATTATTGAAAATGAGTACCTCTTCAATCGTAACACCTTGAGATCCTGTAACACTTACACCATTGCCACCATTGTTGAAGATCAATCCATTTAATACTCTCGTATTATTACTGCTAGTCACTAAGATACCATCTAATCCATTAGGAATTGCTGTTGTCGCGTCAGATAATGTTCCGATATTATTAGCGATAAGAAAACTGGATGGCGAGTTATTGACTTCAATTCCTCGCGCTCCATTAAATCCGATTGTATTGCCGATAATGTCAACATCAGTAGAATCTCCAACGAAAATACCTGAGTTATTATTATTAATATTGGCGTTTGTGGAAGGTAAAACACCGATGAAATTATTTTGAATAGTCACATCATCGGCATTGAGTACTCTAATGCCGTCAAGTCCGTTACCACCGATGATATTATTTTCAATAACTGTTATTTGTGCATCAGTACCAATCGAAATACCGTGAATCGAATTTCCATTGGCGCTATCTGTTTCTGTAATGCCAATTGCGTTGTTACGGATATTTGTTCGGCTTGTACTTATACCATTTACATCTATACCAAATAAATTGTTATAAATAAAATTACCGAATCCTGTGCCATTCGTCCCAATATTGACATCCGTAACATCATTGACTCGTACACCAATGCCAAAGTTACGAATAATTAAGCCTGTGACCTGAGAATTATTAGCGTTGATGGCACTATTGCCTGTATTAATACCAAAATCTAAACCAACACCCGTTCCTGTTGCTGTAGCAGCTTCAATAAAAACGCGAGATGTTGCACTAGGACCACCTGTACCATAACCACCAATATCAACGGTTGAGGTAATGGTAGGTAGCGGTGTTTGTAGTGAGATTGTCAATTCATCAGCAACTGCACCTGATGTCATATCAAAGCGGATGACAAAATCATCGGCGGTGAGGTCAATTGCACCAATCGGGACAAAGGCACAATCACCCCCTGTATCAACGCCTGTATTCGCAATCGCAATGGCTTCACGTAGATCACAGGTTGTATTCGCATTAAGGGTCGCTAAGTCAGCATCAACTTCACTGTTGACGATAATGGTATATGTGTTCTGTGCTTGAACGGATATAGCCCAAGAAAGACAGATGATTATGATAATAACTTGTAGAAAGCTGGTGAATTTTTGCTCACCAATGAATCGTTGCATATAGTACTCAATGCCAACTAGAATGATATAGCGTAATTTTAACATAAGCCACCAAGTTCGCACCCCTTAGAATTAGAGATTGGCAAAGTTGTGACGAAAATATGACAAATTTCCTATTTAATGGGCGCACAACTACACAATAGCATGTAAAATTAAGACCATATCATAAGCTATTGTAGGATAATAATCATTATGGCACAGCAATTAGAGTGTGAAACCTGTGGCGCGTCTATCAAAATAGATAACCAATTTGTTCGATCTGTATCATGTGAATTTTGTGGCGCATCGTATTTGATTTCAGGCTCAGAAGGATTGACTGCACGCGGTCAAGGCATCAAATTAGCAGATTATCCATCACGCTTACGGGTTGGGCAAGGTGGGACAATCCGAGGACGTAATTTTACCGTTTTAGGGCGTGTACGTTATGGCTATGCTGAAGGCTTCTGGGAAGAATGGCAAATTGAATGGTCGGATGGACAGCCGCCCGCATGGCTAGAAGAAGATGAAGGCTATTGGACGCTCTATAAACGTGAACGAGTACGCGGTGCAATTCCTGCTCATTCTGATGTGCGTGTTGGTAGTACGGTTGCCATCAATACGATGCAAGTATTCGTTACTGAAAAGCGCTCTGGTAAGATGATAGGGCAAGAAGGTCAATTCGCTGCTGTCATGCCGATTCAAGGTAGCTTTGGTTACGTCACAGGCACTGCTGATGGAAAACCAGTCAGTGTGACCTATTGGGATAATGAAATCGAACTTGAAACAGGTGATGATTTAGAACCGCATGAAATTAAATTAGGTTAATGCCAATGCTCAATGAGACACGTTCGCCACTGGTGCGTTTAGAATGCCCTAATTGTGGCAGCCCAATCGATCAATATAACGCCACATCACAATCGACAATTTGCTCAAGCTGTGGGTCACACATCAGCATTGGATTGGAAAATCCTGAAATTCTCAGCAAAGGGTCTCGCTTACCGAAAGCACCCCGTCCCTTCAATATCGGAGATCGTGCGACGATTGCTAATGTTGAGTACATGGTATTGGGGCGTGTGGTTTATCGCGGGGTTGAAGATGGCGAAGCCTTCACATGGAATGAATGGCAATTGGGCGGTGAAAATGGGCAAATGCTCTGGTTGAGCCTCGATGAAAATGGCTTTGGCTTATTTCGGAAAATCCGCTTTCGTCAACAGTTTAATGCGCGCAGAGATTCACGTTTGCAATTAGGTGATAAATCCGCCTTCGTCCATGAACGCTATTCCGCTAGCATTTTAGGGGCGGAAGGGGAATTAACATGGCGTGCAACCCCCGGCACAAATTTATTTTTTGCGGAAGGCGCTGGAAATGGCTTGAAATATAGCATCCAGCAAACTGAGCAGGAACTCGAAATTCATGAAGGGCGTGCTGTGAGTGAAATTGCACTCGCTAAGTCTTTCAACAATCAAGAATGGCTACAGAAAATAGAATCGCTTGAACAATGGAAATCGACCTATTCACGCGCAGCAATTGCTTGTGTGATCGCTGGTATCATTGGCTTGGTACTTGCACTATACGCAGGTACAACAGGCGTACAAGAGCCACCTCAACGGGTTGAATTATCAGATAATGATTTGAATGCAAGTTTTCCTGTGACCTTTGATAGTCAACGTCCTTCGATTGTGAGTATCCGCCTGATTGACAATACGTTGCCTGAAAATAGCTTCATTGATGTGGATGTCAATATTGTCTCGCCTGATGGGTTATCACAACCGCTCTTCGTGCAAGAACTCTGGCATGAAACAGGTGTTGATGAAGATGGACGTTGGGTCGAAACACAGTATAAGACTAGCGAAATGTTTGTGCCAACACAATCGGGTAAGCACGAACTAGAAGTTGCCTATGATGGTGCAGTTTTGGATGATCTCACACTCGAAATTACCGTTCGGCGCGATCATATTATGCCCTTGTGGTATACCATCTATACGGTGATTGCTTTCATTGGGGCTGCGATCTTCGGATTTTCTGCGGCATCACAACAATTACCATCGAGTTAAATATCGTCATTTTTGGATAACACAGAGATTGAAATTATGTCATCTCGTAGCGTTATTTGTACAGACAGTTCTTAGCTTTTAGTCTTTAGTGAATCGCTAAAAACTAAGAACTAAAAACTCACTATTTTAGATTATATGGCTCAAAAATAGGCTTATTCTCTTAAACAAAATTCACGTTAAATAGGATAGAACGATGCAAAAATTATTAGTCGGCATTGTGGTCGTTATCTTAATCTTAGGCTTGGTTGGCTCAAGCTATGCTGCTTATAACGGCGTGGGCTTGGTTACAAGTGGACAACAAACGACAGGCACGAGCAATTCACGCGGTGTATTCTTCGTTTTCCCCGGGGGTGGACCCGGTGCTGGGAAATAAGCACGCATCATCATCCACACCAGAATCTGCTGATATTACGCAAAGGGAACGCAGCACACTGATGATTGCGGTCTTGGTGATTTCAATCTGTGCGCTAACTTATGAACTCATCGTAGCAACTTTATCGAGTTATTTGCTGGGCGATAGCATCACGCAATTTTCATTTACGATAGGATTTTTTCTATTTGCGATGGGGATTGGTTCATTGCTATCACGGCGGATTCATCGGCATACTTTGCGCTGGTTTATTATAGTCGAATTTGCTGTTGCATTCTTCGGAGGCACATCAGCCGTTTTGCTATATGCAACTTTCAGCAGTGCTGATATTTATTACTACGCGATGATGATTGCGATTTCCTTAGCAATTGGTATTTGTGTGGGCTTAGAAATTCCATTATTAACGCGCATTGTCGCTGATAGAACGGCACTCAGCAATGCCTTGGCAGATGTGCTATCGGTAGATTATTTGGGGGCATTGCTGGGTTCAATTGCGTTCCCTGTGATTTTATTACCCTTGCTAGGGGTCACACAAACCGCCTTTTTGATGGCATTGCTCAATATTGGTGTGGCGATTATGGTTTTACGTGTTTTTCGTCATAAATTGTCACCGCGTTGGTCGCTTCGCTTGTGGATTATTGGGATCAGCATCACCGCTTTGATGCTACTCGGTGTTGTTTTTTCAACGAGCCTCACGCGCGTTCTGGAGCAACAACTCTATAGTGCCAATATTGTCTATACCGAGCAAACACCGTATCAACGGATTGTGGTTACAGCACGCGGAGATGATTATCGCTTGTTCATCAATGGCAATATTCAATTTAGCACGCTGGATGAATATCGCTATCATGAAATGCTGGTGCATCCTGTGATGAATGCCTCACGCTCACAGGAACGGGTCTTAGTATTGGGTGGGGGAGATGGTTTCGCAGCACGAGAAATCTTGCGCTATGACAACGTGTCATCAGTAACAGTGGTTGACCTTGACCCTGCGATGACTGACTTAGGGCGAAATTCGCCAATTTTAGAACGTTTCAATGCGGATGCACTCGATGACCCACGCGTGACGATTATCAATGCAGATGCCTTTACCTATATCCAAGATACGGCGGATTTGTACAATATTATCATCATGGATTTGCCTGACCCCAACAATGAGAGCTTGAGCAAGTTGTATAGTGATAGCTTTTATCGCATGTTGATGACACGCATTACACCTGACGGGGCATTGGTCACGCAAGCGACGTCGCCGTATTTTGCAAGGCGATCATTTTGGACAATTGATAGCACGATACGGTCAGCAGGCTGGCAAACGCTACCCCTGCATGTCAATGTCCCGACTTTTGG
>JBAUIA010000385.1:0-2106 GCA_049680565.1 Phototrophicaceae bacterium | reverse complement strand
ACGGACAAGTCGCCACGTCGGAATTATTCTGGTCACTTTTGACAGAAGAACAACTCGCACTGACCCAAGAAACACGCGCTAGCTTCCTCAGTAACCCTGATGTTGGGGTAGAAAGTGATTAACGATGGTGAGTAGATTTTTATGAAAGTATACATATCATATTTAGAGTATAAGTTCTATAATTCATTGACTAATTATCATATATGGAAGAATAGGGTTATACCCTAATGAATATTAAATATTTGACAATAGAAGGTTTTCAGTCAATAAAAAAACTTGATAAATTAGAATTAAATAACTTAAATATACTTATTGGTGCTAATGGTGCTGGCAAAAGTAATTTTGTGTCATATTTCCGTATGCTAAGTGAACTTGTTGAACAAAGATTACAACTTTGGGTACGTAAACGTGGTGGTAGTGATAGATTACTAACTTACGGTATAAAAGAAACTTCACAAATTAATTCATTTATTGAGTTTGGACTTAATGGATATGGGTTTACTTTAATACCAACAGTTGATAGTTCTTTCATTTTTGCAGGGGAAAGGATGTATTTTAATGGACCATATTATGGTGAAAAGTGGGAGAATTTAGGTTCGGGTCATGATGAGGCAAAATTAAGAAATCGAGCAAGCGGAAATGGTAAAGTTGCTGATTATTGTTATGACTCAATCTCTAGTTGGAAAGTATTTCATTTTCATGATACAAGTAATACCGCAGGTGTGAAGCGTAAGCAACCATTACAAGAAAATAAATTTCTGAGGTCTAATGCTGAAAATCTAGCACCCTATTTATACATGCTTCAAAGCAGACATCCTAACATATATAGTCAAATAAGAAATGTTGTTCAACTCGCAATCCCATTTTTTGACGACTTCATACTTGAACCTGACGAAATAAGACCTGATGAATTCCAAATTCAACTAATGTGGCGACAAGAAAATAGTGATTATTCATTACTCCCTAGTCAATTATCAGATGGCTCAATTCGTTTTATTTGTCTAGCAACTGCCCTTTTACAACCTGATCCACCTTCTACAATTATCATTGATGAACCTGAACTCGGTTTGCATCCTTACGCGATTACTCTCTTAGGCTCTTTAATTCGCTCTGCATCATTTGATATGCAGGTTATTATTTCTACTCAGTCTGTACCATTATTAAACGAATTTTCGATTGATGATTTGATTGTGGTAGAAAGAGAGGAAGGGGTTTCAGTTTTCAAGCGACTTGATGAGCAAGATTTTGAGATGTGGCTAGAGGAATATACAGTCGGTGAATTATGGGAGAAAAATATACTCGGTGGGAGACCCAGCTAAATGATAAGAATTCATATTATTTGCGAAGGTCAAACCGAAGAAACATTCATAAATGAATTGCTAGTGCCCTATTTTGCAAAAGAACAAATCTTTCTTATACCTTCATTAATCGGTAAACCCGGACATAAAGGTGGTGCTGTAAATATCCAGCGCTTAGTAACTGATGTGCGACTAAGATTACTTAGTGACAAGACATCTTATTGCACAACTTTTTTTGATTTTTATGGATTGCCTTCTGACTTCCCAAGAAAACAAGAAGCCAGCAACAAAACATTAATTGAAGACAAAGCTAAGGAGATACATTCTGGTATCTTATCGTCATTAGAAAATAGAATTGGTAGTGAACCATTAAAACGGTTTATTCCTTATATACAAATGTATGAATTTGAAGGTTTGTTATTTAGTGATCCAGCAGGATTTTGTAGAGGTATTGATGAGCCAATGCTTGTCGCAGAAGAATTTAAGATTATGAGAGATGGTTTTGAAACCCCCGAACATATCAATGATAGTCCAGTAACTGCACCGAGCAAACGTATTAAAATAGAACTTCCTAAATACGATAAAGTGATCTACGGCTCGTTAGCAGCACTTGAAATTGGGTTAGACAAAATTCGTGCAGAATGTAAATTATTCGATAATTGGCTTAAAAAATTAGAAGCCTTAAAAACGGACTAAATCTTATGTCACCTATTGATGAACAAATTACATTTCTCTATTGCGAGAACCTTGCAATGACTGCCCCATTCTATGAGGATGTGCTCGGTTGGGAACTGGCTGTCGATCAAGG
>JBAUIA010000384.1:0-1705 GCA_049680565.1 Phototrophicaceae bacterium | reverse complement strand
CCATAAATTCAGGATGATTGGCAAAATCAGCCTGTGTCAGATAGCGATAATCACCCTCTTTTTGCGTCAGGGCATAATAGCAGAATAGACACACTTTAAGTTCCGCCAAGTCATCAATCATTGGCATCACCTCACTGACGAACTGAGCGTGAATATTGATACTATTTTTTTTACCTGCTGAAAATCCGTTAAATTTTGTCATTGAGTTTCTTTATCGTTCTTGAAAATTTTTACCACCTAATATTCGCGCACGATTTTGTTTTTCAGCGTGTGCTTGCTCAATCTTAGTTCGATTATCATAATAAAATGCAATTGCAGCATAAACATCGGCTAATTCAACACCATACTGTTCGGCAACATCAGCTATCGGAACACTGCCATGAATGTGCATCTGCGCGACGATATGTGCTTTTAAATGTGGGTGATCTGTTAGATAACCTATATCACCTTTCATTGTGATGTGTTGTTTAATCATGAATATTATTCCTACTATTGATTATTCTGAATGTATATAACCTGATTCGTTAGGTCTATGTTTTTTTGAGAAAGACAAGCTTTTACTATTGTCCCTATTTTACCCTGTGTTATTGGGCTTCCATAAATAACACCGTAAAATAGTTGATCATTTTCCCAAGAATTGCTAGCTAGCGTTAAGAAGTCATCATCATGTGTCAAAATGATCCGTTTGTTATCTTGTGCATATTGCCAATGCGCTTCATCGCTTGCTGTTGCCATATTAACATCTTCGCATCTTACAATATCAATATCAGATTGCCTTAACTGAATAGCAACTTGTTTAGGAATATGTGTATCAGAGTATAACTTCATCATTCCAGATCACTTAAATCGACACGATGCACACTGGCATCCATAAACTTCGTGAGCGATTTCTCGAAATACAGTGATACCACGCCAGTAGGTCCATTACGATGTTTCGATACAATCACATCGGCTTGATTCGGGAACTCAGTAGCTTCATTGTACACTTCATCCCGATACAGGAACATTACAATATCGGCGTCTTGCTCAATTGAATTTGATACGTATATATAATTAGATATAAAACTATGATTTGGCTCGACTGTCAAATCGTATACTTTTTCTTCACCATCAGGCTCAATAGATTTAATTCTATCCCAGTAAATATCACTTTGAGATAGAAGTGCTAATTCTTCTGATTGAACAACACCTGCTAATTTTGCAGCACGCTCACGACTAACATTTTGTTTGTATAAGCCTGTACCACAATAAGAAATCCCAATACCTGCTTGCATTTGACGTGTTGTCATACCAAGTTCTTGCATAGCAGGGACAGCCATTTCGCGCCAAATTGCATTTGGTATTACATCACGATTAGTATTACTTGTGTGCGATTCCACATAATTTGATACTTGAGCTAAACTCTCTATTTTATAAGCACCAATTGCACCAATTGTAACAAAACATGATAAATCTTCATTACCTGTAACGATAATATGATGTTGATCGCGTCCTTTTGTTCCTTGTGACACAATCTTGTGGCGAGCATTAATACCTAATCGCAACAATAATGATTGCACATCCTTTGCTAAATTTTGGCTACTGGTCGCATAGTAGACCGAAGGATAATATCCGCGCGTTGTCTTTCTCATACGAATACTGCCATCCGTTGCCCATAGATGACGTAAAAATAAAGCAATTGCTTCATTAGGTTGCTGGAATACCT
>JBAUIA010000383.1:0-1682 GCA_049680565.1 Phototrophicaceae bacterium | reverse complement strand
TTGATGTTGCAAGGTTTGATTTTAGCATAGAAATCAAACACGCATCATTCTCGCTTGATAGCGCATCAAATTCCAGATACAGTATAGAATCTATAATACGATATTTTCCCAGACACCCTTAGTAGGTGAGTGATAGATGGATTTACGATTACGGTTATTAATCATAACAATGGTGGGTTTAGTGGCAGCAGCAGCATGGACATTGCCTGAATGGTGGGCAATTGCGAACCCTGAATCACCGATTGCACAAGGTTTACCCGGTCTCGAAATTGAAGGGCGTTCATTATTTGATGCCTTACCTAATGCAGAACAGCGTGCCTATTTTGAGCTATTTGAAGGCGATGATGATTTAGAGATAGAACCACAAGCTGATTGGGCGTTGGCGTTGGTACGCGCACGCTTTTTTAGCGAGGATAGCGCAGCGCCCGAAGCCACCGAAGCATTTGAAGTTCCCGCAGGCGCGAGCTTGATCGCAACAGGTATTTGGCAAGGTCTTGATGATATTCGTCAAGCGGAAGGCGATGTGACGATGTATCGCTTATCCGATGGCACACGCTTGCTACGCTTTGAGGAAAATTTCTTGAGTTCACGAGCGCCTGATATGCACGTTGTATTCACACGGAATCCTGATCCATCGGATGAACGCGGTATTGGGGTTGATTATATTGATGTCGGGACATTACGGGGTACTGTCGGCGCACAAAGCTATGTCATCCCAGAAAGTGTTGATTTTAGTCGTTATCCTGTGATGGCTTTATATTCAGTTGAATTTGACCAAGTTTTAGCAACATTGACGATTCGTTAGGCGCGACATTATGCAATGCCAAGATCACCCATCAATTGATCGAGATTTTGGCGCATATCTTCGAGATCATCCACCATTGCATGGCAGCAATCAAGAATCTCAATGACGGCTTCGTAGTAATCAGTGTGCATTTTACCAAGCCGACCAATCATCAGAATTTCACAATTTTTCATGACGATTTCCAGTGGTGATGTTGCATTATGCGTTAAATATTGTAGGAGTTGTGGCAGGGAATTGCTCTCATGCTGTAAATATTCCGTGAGAAAATTCACGGTCTCTTTACGAATGACAAAAATGCGTTTACCTTGTGGACGTGTTAAACCACCCGGATTTTCGAGCATGGCTGTGCATAAATCAATGATATAAGTTCCATATTCGATAGTTGTTGCCATTGTTTTAAACTCTTTGCAACTACCCCCATCAGATATTACTATGATACTGTAACAATTTGTTATAATCAACAACTAAAGTGTTACAGTATCATTCAAAATCGTTCTGTTTTTGTTTGGATTTTATTAACATAACCTCAGTTTTAGATAATGCAGATAATTAAATAACGCGAATAATGCTTAATGTACCGCCTGTGACTCAAGTCACAGGCTCTTTATATGCGTTGACTGAAGTCAACTTTTGACGACATATGTATACAATAATTGCGGTCAAGCGAGCTTTAGCTCCCGATACGCTGTAGCTGGATCGCTTTAGCGTCTAGCGATAATGCTTGAAAGAAACCGTCTAATATCTATCGGATAGTTGTTAGGCTGTTTGTGGCACTTTGATTTCGCCATAAATCCGTTTGAAGTGGCGGTCTGAATCAAGATTTGCCAATAACGCCGTCCGTCCGTGCAACATCCGCAAGTTGTCAAAGATAAATAAT
>JBAUIA010000382.1:0-3894 GCA_049680565.1 Phototrophicaceae bacterium | reverse complement strand
AGTAGATTTTGAACAAGTATATCTCTGGGAATCATTTGCCAAATTAGTCGAAATGGACACAGATGGAGATTATACGGCGGATGTTATTGATAGTTTCTATGATGTTAGCGAGATTGATGCAGGTGTTGCTGCTTTAGAGCGTCTTATTGAGGAAAATCCTGATCGATTAGACCTTTATATGAATTTAGCAGCCCTTCATCTTGCTGCATATGACAGTCCAGCAGCTTTACCATTGCTAGTACGTGCAAAATCACTCGCAAAGACTACATCACAATTAGCCGATATCGAGCGCATGGCATTGATGGCGAACGATTCTGAATTTGAATATCGTTTCGGAGAAGTGATGAGTATCTTAGATGCTGGTAATAAACTCCAAGCGAACGATGTTGAATTCTTGGAAGACTTAGTCGAGCAAGCGCCTCATGCAATCGAAGGGCATCTCGCGTTGGCACGGTCATACTATGCTTGGGAAGAATACGATGAAGCCTTAGAAGTTTTACTAGATGCACAAGAATCATTTCCAGATCAACCCAGCATTTTAGACTGGTTAGCTCGTATTCTTTGGGAATCTGGCGAACGTGAAACCGCCTTTACATATCTTAATCGTGGTATTTTAGCACAACCCTTTAATGTACAACTCATCGCACGAGCAGGGCAATATCTGTTCGATAATGACCAACTCATAGAAGCGCGGCGCTATCTTGCTCGCGCAGAATCTATCCAACCTAAGCATCCTATGTTAAACGCGGTGCGGAATTACATCGCACAAAAAATTGCCGATAATCCTAATAAATACAGAGATATTTAATCTGCTAGATTAGCCAGCAGAATCGGCTCAATTTGTCCTGATGACAACTGGGTCAATTCTGCTGTAAATTGTGCTACATCTTCATCATATAGTGTACATATAATAGATACATCCCCTGCAAAAATTTCATCATCAATGATACCACTATGTACATCAATAAGAAGTTTTACTTGTTCATATAGATGATAGGGCAGGTCAAGACCCAATTGGGTCTTAGGTGCTTTTAAGGTTGTTGGTAAAGTCAACAATGCTGTTTGTACAGACTCCGTATAAGCGCGAACAAGACCGCCTGTTCCAAGTTTTGTCCCACCAAAATAACGGGTTGTCACAATAACAATATCGCCTAAGTCTGAACCGCGCAAAACGGCTAAAGATGGTGGACCTGATGTTCCAGACGGCTCACCATCATCACTCATTCCTTCAGTAACAGACTTACCAAAACCAATCCTGAACGCATATACATGATGCGAAGCATCCGCCATTTCATTATTAATTTGCTTAATAAAAGTACGGGCTTCATCACTAGATGTTGCCCGCATTACGGATGTTAAAAAACGTGATTTTAGAATCTCGATTTCTGTACGGTGCATTACAAGGCTAGGACGATAATAGCGCTCAATCATAGTCTAAACACAACGCTATGTACGTAAAAATGAAATACAGGTGGCTCAATTTGTAATGTTTGCGTATTACGGTTAACTCGTAAAAGATGCTTTTGCACGAGCAGTGAAATAGCTCGCTCTGCTTCATCATCAATTTCCTCAGGACTTTGACGAATAACTGAGGCTAAGACTTGCTGTTCTGTATCAGTGAGGCTCTTCCATATGGTCTCACATTCTGCGCGAACCCTTGTACGCCGCGCAAGGCGTTCAATTAAATTATTGTTATTCAGGTCAGCAGGGCTAATTTCGCCTAAAATTTCTAATTCTCGGAATCCTGCTCGCATTATTCCTGCAAAACGTCCCGTTGCAAACAAAAGAAAATTGATAGCATCTTGCGAGATATGTGCTGATGTGTTGCGCTTGGCTAAACTTTGAATCATTGCTAACGCATCATCATGATTATAGGGACCAACATAATACACGTTATCGGTGAATAATTCCGTGAATGGTTCAATTTCTAATTGGGGTAATCCCATTTTTTCTATTAAGATAGGTATTGGTTCACGAGAGAATGTGAGAAAGGACAATTGAGTTTTGTGGGTATCTCGTAAACCACGCAAAGACTGAAAGAATTTGACAGGCATCGTGCGTAGTAATTCTTCAAACTCATCAAATAAGAAGACAACTTGTAAATCGCGCCGAAAAAAATATTCGAGACCAAGTTCAAAATAGCGTAATCCCATATAGCTATATAAAGGATTCGTACCATCTTGCAACTCTCGATATGTTTTTGCAAATGACTGTGCATCACTATCGAGCATTTCAAATGGATGCAATGCTAAGAACATGCGATGCATTAATAACTCATATCCAGCCCAACATTTAAATTGCTCGGATTCACCATTTGTTGTTCCGAGTAAGTTTGGGTCAATCATGATTGGGTAAAAACTTTGGGATCTTTCACCAAGATAGTGTGTTATTGTCTCACGATCCATAATGTGATGCAGCAAGTTGGATTTACCAACACTACCAACACCAACTAATGATGCCGATTCGCTAGCACGAAAGCGAGTCATCACATCATAGATTTCTTCCTTACGAAATTGAAGCGGATGTTTTCTCATAATTAATTTTTTCCTACGCTTATAATCGATTTCACACCTTTATTTATACCTTCATTCTTGATTTCACACGAGTGCTATAAATCCATTCATAATCTATTTGCGTTTTGAAGATGTATACGCTATTATCAACTGCATATAAGTGGCATAATTTGCAGTTGATAGGTAAACAAATATATGGATAACAAAACACTTATCACGCTTAACACGATAGAAGTTGATACACTACCTCTGAGTTTGAAAGCGTATATTGTCAGCAAGAGTAGTACATCTCGTGCCAATGAAGAAAGTCGGATTAGCTTGTATGAGAATTGGTTACTACAAAATAAAATGGATGGTATCACGACATTTGATTTGGTTGCGTACAAGAATTTCCTAATTAGTATTGAACGCCAGAAATTTGGACTTCGTACATTATCTAATGCAAGTGCTGCGGCTCACATCAATACCATTCGAGCGCGATATTTGTATATGCTTGATAAAGCACCAAGTAAGCTAAGAGATTATTTGTATGATCGAACACCAAAAGATGCATCACCTTCAGATCGTAAAGCATATGTCGATGAGATGCAGTTACGAATTCGTGAGCGTGTACAAGATCAAAGAGCAAGTATCCACATCGTGCAACAATCAGACGAGGCAGATAATCGTTTTATTCGTTTAAGTTATTCTGAGATGCTATCGTACTGTACGAAGCCATTAGAATGGCAGCATACGCATTCGATTACAGGAATAAGAGATTCTGCTATTCTGAGTGTGTTGTGCATGACAGGTTTGCGAGAAGATGAATTGGTGAATTTGAATGTTAATGATTTATATCAAAAAATGTCGGGCTACGAGGCATTGGAAGTTAGACGTGGTAAAGGTGCAAAGCAAAGAATTGTGCCATATGGTACGTTCCATGAAATGCTGATGTCACGTATTCAAGCATGGCTCAGAATAGCGGACATACAATCTGGAGCATTATTTAGAGGCTTAACAAAATGGGGAACCGTGCGTAAAAGTAGGATTTCTAAGCGTGCTATCAATGTGATAGTGGGTACATACCCTACTGAACACAATCGTGAAGTCGTCATCCTTAAACCTCATGATTGCCGTCGAAGTTATGCACGGATTTTGCGATATGAGTTTAATATGCCAATTGAGGGAATCTCTAAAAATTTAGGGCATCAAGATACGAAAACAACACAATCTTATATTGGGGATATTGATATTGATAATCGAATACCAAGACGCAGCGAATCTTGACGCTTGCTACTTAATCGGCTAAAATTCAAATCTATTTTGTAGCTCCATTCGTCTAGTGGACTAGGACACCGCCCTCTCACGGCGAAAACACGGGTTCGAACCCCGTATGGAGCAA
>JBAUIA010000381.1:0-5161 GCA_049680565.1 Phototrophicaceae bacterium | reverse complement strand
ATTATGAAAAACTCTATCAACCGATTCTTTCACCCGAGCATACAGCATGACGTATCCTAAAATTCGGATGACATTGTTTTTTACACGCGGGATTCGCTTACAAGATTGGTATAATATTGGTTCAGTGAAGCGTGAAATCGCTATTTATCAAAAACTGCGTGATTATAATGTGCATACAAGTTTTGTCACCTATGGTGATCGTCAAGATGCACGCATCGCCTCTGACATCATGGATATACCTGTCTATCCTAATTTTTTCAACGTCAATGAGAAACGCTACATCCATTGGTTACCATGGTTGCATGCACCGCTTTTATGGCGTAGCGATGTCATCAAGACCAATCAAACCAATGGCGCAGATATTGCCTTACGCGCTGCTCAAAAATGGGGAAAGCCATTCATTGCACGCTTTGGCTATATGCACTCCTTTAATGTCGCGCAAAACGAAGGTCATGATTCTGCATCTGCCAAACATGCGCGTTACTTAGAAGAAACTGTATTTACGCAGGCTCAGGCAGTCATTGGTACAACCGAGCGCTTATGCAACGAGGTTCTTGAACGTTTTCCACAAGCAACAGTGTATAAAGTCCCCAATTATGTTGATACGGAACATTTTGCCCCATTAAATATACCGAAAGCGGTTGATATAACCTATGTGGGGCGCTTACACCCTGAAAAAAATGTACAAGCCTTGTTAGAAGCCATTGAACATCAAAATGTGACATGCCGTATCATCGGTGGTGGACAACAACTAGAAGCCTTTCAAGCACGATTCGGTACATTAGATGGACGGCTAGATTTTGTTGGGCAGGTAGCGCAATCTGATTTGCCACGCTATCTTAATGAAACACGTATTTTTGTGATGCCATCCCTCTATGAAGGGCATCCTAAAGCGGTGATTGAAGCGATGAGTTGTGGAACGGCTGTCATTGGTACAGATGTTAACGGCACACGCGAGGTTATCAATCACGGTCTGACAGGGTGGTTATGTGCTACGGATTCCGATAATATAGGCGCTGCAATCGCAACACTAATGGCTGACGAGGCTTTACGTCAATCAATCGGGAAAAATGCGCGTGATTATGTGTTAAACAATTACAATTTAGACACTATCGTTGAACAAGAATATCATGTTATTCGTGATGTTATGTCCATGAGTTAAAAAAGAAGCCTTATGATAAAACGTTTTATACAAACCCTAATTCGACGATTGATGATGCTATTACCAAAGAGTGCCTTGCTCTATTTGCACCGTGTGATTAGTCGCATACTCAGTCCTGAAGAACTCACAGATGCAATCATGACAACGATCAAAGAGCAAGTGCGTACACTTGACCCTAAAACAGGCTTGCAATTTTTATTCACAATTGACGCTGCCCTGTACCCCTTAGAAAGCCAAGGGTCAGTGAATTATGGCAATGGTATTCATACGAAACATCGTCATATGCAATACCATAAATTTTTTACAGATCGTATTTCCTCAGATGACATCGTACTGGATATGGGATGCGGTATTGGCGCACTTGCCTTTTCGATAGCAACTGAAACAGGCGCAACTGTCTTAGGTTTAGATTATGATCCGCAAAATATAAAATTTGCAAAAGAGCGTCATGTCGCACCGAATGTGGATTACATTGTGGCAGATATTTATGATTATGTGCCTCAACAAGCATTCAATTTAGTTGTGTTATCCAATGTTTTAGAACATCTCGAAGATCGTCCAGCCTTATTGCGCTTAATACAAGAAAAAACACAAGCACAACGTTTTCTGATTCGTGTGCCACGCTTTGACCGTCATTGGAGTGTACCGCTCAAAAAAGAACTTGGTGTGGAATGGCGATTGGATACCGATCATAAGACAGAATTTACACCCGAATCATTCAAAGAAGAGATGGCACAAGCCAATCTTCAAATTGATTTTATTGATTATCGCTGGGATGAAATTTGGGCAGATTTAAGTATACTAGCTAGCAATTAACACCCTCAATGACATGACAGTATGGACAAAAGACCTATTTATGGATGAAATTGTATCCAAAAGTCCTAAAAAATGTTGATATATTGTTTGAAGTGCTGCGATGATTTGCGACTAGTGTTATACTAACCTTGATTATGGTATTTATGTCTCCTTTGGAGAAAGCGGTCATTAATGAAGAAAACTCTACGGATAATTTTGCCAATTACTTTACTGCTGATGGTCGGTTTGATCGGATTTGCAGGTTTAGAAGCTGGCGTGGGTGTTGTTAAAGCACAGACGTTTGGTAGCGGTTGGACAGGACTGTATTTTAATAATACAGCGTTGAGCGGTAGTCCTGTGGTAGCGGTCATTGACCCAACTATCAACTTTAACTGGGCAAGTGGCTCACCAAATGTACTCGTGAATCCTGATAACTTTAGTGTTCGATGGACAAGTCTGGAAAATTTCGATCTTCCGGGGACGTACCGTTTTACCGCAAGTTCTGATGATGGTGTCCGTGTGATTATTGATGGCACGACGGTCATTGATAATTTTGTTCAAACGGGGACATTAACTGTGAGTACCGCCGATGTGAATATCACAGCAGGGACACGCGAAATTGTTGTTGAATATGTGGAATTTGCAGGGACAGCAGCGATTCAGTTCTTCTGGGAACCATTCACTGTCGGGACTGCTGCGCCAACCTCGACACCACCAAATACGGCATTGCCACCCATCCCACCGGGTGCATTGGCTGCAACAGTGGTGCGTGCAGGTGCGCTCAATACACGAGATGCACCCTCACTAGGCGGCAACGTCGTCGGGCGGATTTTGCGCGGTGAAACCTATGCCGTAACAGGACGCAATGAAGATGCTACTTGGTTCGTCTTACAATTAGGCGGTTACGAAGCATGGGTTTATGGATATTACCTATTTATCAATGGTAATGAATTTAATCCACCGATTCGTAGCGCGACTTCAATTTATGGGATTCCAGCAGGATTTAATGATACAGGTGTCTTAGTACAAACCAATGCTGTGATGCGATTGCGTGCTTCACCGAGTATCTTTGCTGCACAAACAGGACGCATAACATGGGGCGCAATTATCCCTGTTTCTGGACGTACAGCAGCAGGCGACTGGTATCAAGTGTTATGGAAAGGCACAATTGGTTGGGTCTTTACAGGCTTCCTTGATATTACAGAAGGTGACCTGAATAACGTGCCAGTTATCCAATAAAGCATGTAGATAATCTATACCTATAAGGCAATATATAATCCATCATCGACGATACTTAGTTGATGATGGATTTTTTTGTTATCTATTCGTTATATCGAAGTGTCTTGATAATTATATAAGCAAGTGATACGTACGATATTGAAGGTTTATCTACATTCTGTGACAATGTAGTAGTTTAACAGGTCTCAATGAGACAAGTTAAAGGGGTTTTATGATTTGCAGGCGATTATAATAAGACGAACCCTCTTTATAATGTAATTGGATCATATAATTTACGCGCCCCAACGTACTATTCCACAGTTTTATGTATGATTCTGAACAATTATTTTTAATATATTGCGTTTCGCATTCATTCACAGCTACTCTAATCCGTTTTCTTTCTTTTATAGGAATTGTAGGAATACCACTATTTATATTCAAATTGTGAACACACATCTTACGCCCACTGGTTGTAATATCGATTTTATTACGGTTAGGTTTGACACCTTTGCTAAGAAACATACCGAAAACGCTACTAAAAATTGGCGTTAACTCTTTAATTGTAACATAATCTTGAGATGAGATTATTACATCATCAACATAACGTGTATATACAAAACCATTACTCTTAAGAAAAGTAACAATTTTAGCTTCTGAGTCCCAAAATGCTAAATTTGCTAAACCTGAACTAGTTGTCGCACCTTGAGGTAAAAATCCATTGAAAATGGTAAGTTTTGTTAGTAGATCTGCGACTTTAGGAGAAAAATCGAAAAATCTTTTCCATATGTCGAAAATTATGGGTGATTTTAGTGAAGGGAAAAAATTGCTAATATCCATACAAATTAATATGGAAGCGTTTTGGTGTTCCGCAGCAGCTGTGATATGACTACGTGGATTATCTAGATCTTTTATTGAACCATGTAAATAGCTTGGAAACTTAACTTTGTAAAATATTCTTTTGAGGATTTTCTTTTGTAAAAATTTTAATTCTTTTCTTACACCATATACTTCTCTAAAACTTCCGTTTGCTTTTTTAATTCGTTTAGATGTGTAATAGAAAGAATTAGTATTATTAGCAATGGTAATTAAATTATCTTCATCTATTGATAAAACTTTCGCTAATGAACTAATTTTCCCGATTGAGCTATTTTGATAGTTGGGTTTAGTCATCTGAACTTTCGATTAGTCTCAGTGCAATATAAGAAAGTTTTTCTCTTAGTTCTGAACCTAAATCTTTCATTTCTTCATCATTAGCTGCGAGAAAAACTAGTATACTTATTGGAACATTAAGTGCATTTGATAATGCTTCAATTGTCGACATTGTTGGATCGCGTTTACCACGTTCTAACAAAGATAAATAGGAAATTGAAATTTCAGCAGCTTGTGCTAATTTAGCCTGACTTAGACCACGTTGAGTTCTACAGAGTTTTATTGCTTTTCCTAAATTCATTTTTATCTCAATATCATTAATAAAAAACTTTGACCCAGTGTGCTAACATTGAAAACTGATGAAAATGATCATTTTTATAATCATTTACAATAAGTTACTGAGGATTTCTATCAACTTTGCTACTGCTGGTATAAACTTAATAGCTTTACCCAGCAATTCGAGGACTTCCTCTTTAGCTATTTGATCCTGCCGATTTCGACTGGCTTCTTCTAGCTTTGATATTACCCTGTCAAGTTGATATATAGCACTGTCATCTAAGTCGCCTTGCACCTTTACTCGAAGATCTTGAAGGATCTCAAATGCCTCATGGATGAGACTAGTTTCTTTGTTCATTGTTTATCTCCTAATCATTAACGGTATCCATATTGACACCCGTTGCAAATGTCAGTAACACCGAAATGAGGCGACTTAGAAAGTCTAGATCAAGCTTTCATTATTTCCGTTGCAAAAAATCGGAATAGTAACGCAAACAATTAAACTATTAGAAATAGTTTTATGGATATTGCACATAAGATTGCTGAAATCGATAAACAATT
>JBAUIA010000380.1:0-9873 GCA_049680565.1 Phototrophicaceae bacterium | reverse complement strand
CCACTCGGATCAGTATATGTAGCTGGATTATTCGATGTATAGACATAACGATTCAACTCAAATGGATTCTGGTAGTTGTATGCCCATGTATCTCGTGAGGTAAATCGACCATTACTTGGATCATATTGACGCGCACGCAAGTTATAGAGTTCAGTGTAAACCCCGTCAAATTGCTGACCTGTATAGAGATAATTGGTCTCTAGTGTGAGGGGGTCTGTGCCATCGGCTAAGTTACCGAAGGCATAGACATATCATATCCTTTTCTAAATAAAATAGGTTTCAGATCTTAAATCTAAATACTTGCCTACAACTTTACTGCCAGCCTGTTCTCTTAGCGACCCATTGACGGGCAACCTCAGCTTGGGCTGCTTGGAAGGCGCGTAAAGTCGGTAATCCTGCTGGGGCAGGGAGGAGTCCGTTATGGGTGAGCATACCTGCTATCGAAATGACGGCAGCAGTTATTTCCTCAGGGTCAGCGTCACGACAAGCTGGATGCTGTTGAATGAAGGTATCGGGTAATACATCGCTTTGCATGGCGACACTGGGGGCAAACGCCACAACATCAAGCCATTTCGCACCGATACAAGCGTGCGGCCAATCCACAAACCAAACATCATCGTTCATCACAATATTATCGGCGCGGATGTCAAAATGGACGAGTGTATGACCTGCTACTGCGTCTGGTGCTTTTTTCTCTCGTTCACATAAGGCATCTAAATGGCGCTTCGACCAATCATCGAGTTGATCTACTTTTATCAGTGCCGCGCCTGATTGTATGCGTTGCCAGCCATTAATCCGTTGTGAAAAATAATCACTGGCACTTGGAAGGGATTGAATGGGGGAAGGGGTTAATACATCCGATAATTCACCGAGTGCTATCATCACACGCTGTAAATCATTGTTTTGCCAAGGTGTTGCTGGATTCTCGCCATCGACATTATCGAATAATAAGGCAACCCATTCGGTATCCTCAGCATCATCATATGACCATAATAATTTAGGGGCGACTGAGTTTGTCGGAAATGCCTTATTGATTTTGATTTCTTTTCGATGGAAATTTACGGATGATGAATTGAGGTCAGTTCCCATTGCCTTCAAGAAAAAACAACGCTCATCGGCGGTGTATAAACGGGCTGCAACACCGGGCGAAAACCCACCTGATTGTGTTTCTGTTGTCACAACCGTTGACCCTAAGTAGTCCTCAATGAGATCACGAATTTTTTGTGGCATGTCAGTCCATTGTTGGCGGACACCGCTTGCTGCAGGGGGTTGCTTTTTGTTATCAGAAGTCATACGAACGTTTTTCACTTTCGATTATGATTAGTCACTAAAGGATAATTCATACGATGATAGTTCTTCAGGTGTGAGCGTGCGTTGATAGCGATTCTCACTCAGCCATGCCATCACAGCATCAACCGAGATGCGCCATCCAATGACTGACCCATCCGCCGATGCTGTATAAGCAATAGAACCATTATCGGATAAGGACGCATCAAAAATTTGCCCTGTATGCCCTCTAAATTCTCGAATCAGTTCGCCACTGGCGATATCCCAATAGCGTAAAGTATTATCTTCGGAAGCAGATAGTAAGTAATGATTATCTGCAGTCACTGTGACATCGCTTACAGGGGCAATATGACCGTTATAGATGCGGATCGTTTCGCCTGTTGCAATATCCCATAGACGGATGCGCCGATCATTAGAACCTGAGAACAGAAATTGACCATCTGCACTAAATTCTAGTGTGATAACATCATCTGTATGACCTGCTAAACGCCTAATTTCCTCGCCTGTTGCAATATCCCATAAGATGATGACACCATTGTTTAAGCCTGTCACGAATGTTTTATCATCAGGGCTGATGGCGAGACTGCGTGCTGAAATTTGGTTGCCGAAGTTTTCGAGTGTTAGAGCGATTTCGAGTGTTTCGTAATTCCACAATAAAACGCGATTATCGCCTGCGGAAAGCACACTTTGGGCATCGGATGTGAGTTCAATATCATATACATTGCCTGAATGACCCTCAAAACGGCGCAGTTCTTCGGTATTATCAAATGACCAAATACGAACTGTTGTATCACGCGATGATGATATAAATTCCGCACCATTGGGATGAAATAATAATTCGGTCACATTGCCTGTGTGTGCATCATAACGGTTGAGGATTGTGCCTGTGTTGGTATCCCACAAGATGATGCGCGTATCGCCTTGTGGTTGGTCTTCTAGTAAGAGGCTACCACCGCCTGATAATAAACGTGCGTTATCGGCATCATAGTCCACACTGAAAACACTACTATTATGTCCATTGAGTTGTTGAATAAGATCATTGCTTGCAGCAACATCCCAGATGAGTGTTTCGCCTGCAATACAGCGTCCTTCGCGCCGTGTGCTACAGCCCACGGTGACAATTTGATTGCCATCGTGGGTAAATTCGCCAGCATTAACAATATCAGCATGTCCGACAAGCTCTCGGATTTCCCGTTCAGTAATCGCATTCCACAACAAGACTTCACCTCGAATACAGGTGCGTTCAAGGTCGCGTTCGGCGCAACTTGTGGAAACGATAGTTGTATCATCTGGGCTAAAGGCGACACTTGTGATTTCATCACTATGCCCGATTAACCGTGCATCAATGTTTGCAGTTTCGGCATTCCAGATGATGATTGAGCGATCAAATGAGCCTGAGATGATTCGTGCGCCACTATTAGAAAAATCAACCGTTTGAACTGAGCCACTATGCCCCGTATATGTGCGAATGAGTGTACCTGTCGCTACGTCCCATAACATCAAGGTTTCATCACGACTTGCAGAAACAAGCTGGTTACCATTAGGTGCATAGGCAACACTCCGTACAGAATCAAGATGCCCAGTTAGTTGATGGATAATCTCACCTGTTATGGCATCCCAAATAATAACCGTGTCATCACCTGAACTTGTGGCGAATTGTTCACCCGTTGGTGAATAAGCAACATCGGTTATAACATTGCGATGTCCACGCAATTGCAACAAGGGCGTACCGCTTGCAATATCCCATACGATTACCAACGCATCATTACCAACAGATACCAATTGCATACTATCAGGGCTAAATGCTAAACCAGAAACAATGCCCTGATGTCCACTAAATTCTGTAATGATCGCTTGCGTGTTTGCATCCCACAAAATGATGCGTAAATCTTCTGAACCGGTAGCAATGTAGCGACCATCCTCACTGATTGCTACGGCTGTGACCTTATCTGTATGTCCAGCCAGTTGGGCGCGTAATTGGGTGCTATAGGCAGTAGGGTATATTTCGCTTTGGATTGCAGGGGCTAGATTTGGATTCTGCGCGACTGATTGCAAGAGAGCAACCGCGAGGCTACTATCGCCTGTGCGGATAGATTGTTGAGCAATATTAACCAGATTAAAATTTTGAATTTCTTCGGCACGTTGTTGCGCTTGGATGGCATTGGCTTCGCTGGTAGCGCGTGCGCTTAAGGCATTGGCGCTTTCAGTTTGGGCAGTACGACGCTGATTTACGGCAACCAATGCCAGACTCATTGTGATGATGATTGCGATAGCCATAAAGAACGCTAAAAAGCGTGTGCGATTGAGGACACGTTGTTGTAATTGGGCTTCACGATTTTGACGTGCGCGTTCTTCTGCATCACGGCGTTCTTTTTCTGCGATACTCGCATCCAGATACGCCCGTTCTTGCTCATTGACCCCAATAGTTGTTTCATCTAGCCATTCTTGATATTGCAGCAAACGCGCCCCATGGAGAAGATAACCCACTTGCTGCTGATTATCGCGCCATTCTTTGGCAGCACTTGCTAAAGAGCGTTGAAGGCGCACATCATCACGGCTTTCAACAATCCAAGCCCGTAAATCATCCCAGCGTTTAATTAAGGCTTCATGGGCAATTTCGACAGTCGGTTCGTGCGTCGTTGCATCACGATCAAATGTGAGTAGGCGATATTGACCAAATGTATTGAGAATCGTATTAATTTCATCACGATCTGCGCCAATATCGAGCAATTCTGCACGACGCGCCCGTCGTCGGGTATCTTCTGTACCTTCACCGAGTGTCACTAAACGCAAGAAAATTTGTGGGGTCAAGGCACGTTGCGAAACCAATAAATCATCATAAACATCTTGAGCGCGGCGTGCTAACGAACTCAAGACACCACCACTATCAATATAGGTATCCAATGTCATATTGTTGGTGATGCGCCGCTCAAACAATTCGGTCAGGGTATATTGCAATAATGGCAATGCCCCCGGTTCTTGACGCACATCGGCAACAATCGCTGCAATCAATTCGCTATCAACAATCAGATTAGCATTTTCGGCGGGTCCTGTAATCGCGCGTTCGATTTCTTGCGCGGTCAGTGGCAGGACAACCTGCGTCCGTGATTGAATCAAATCCCCGATGCCATCGTATAAGAGTGGCTTATCAAAGAAATCAGCACGAATCGTCACGATAATATAAATATGACCTGCTTTTTTAATGGTACGACTTAATAATTTGAGGAAGTGGGTACGAACGGCTTCATCGTCTACCAATGTAAAAACTTCTTCAAATTGGTCAATAAATAAAAGTAATTGACCATCGCTTGCATCGCTAAGGATTTGCTCGGCAGCCCAAAGAATGGCGTTTTCATCGGTTTGCAAACGCTCTAATAGATTGGGGAGGGGCTGCGAGGCTAATCCGAGTAAGGCATTGGCAAGATTACCAATGGGATCTGCATCAGGAATCATATCAGCAATAAACCAATCGGTGCTATCAGCAACATCGCCAAAACGCATCCGAGGGATTAAACCAGCCCGTACCACACTCGATTTACCACTACCACTGGGTCCAACCACAGCCAAGAAATTCGCAGCAACATGATCTTCATTCAAGCGCTTCACCAATGTTGTAATCAGGTCTTCTCGTCCGAAGAAATCTTGGGCATCCGCTTCGTTGAAAGGACGCAAACCTTTATAGGGATTATCCCGAATTTTGAACATTTCACTGGTGACGAAAATTTCCTTTGTATCGAGTGTTGTTGCATCACGTAATGCTCGCGCAAAATCACGCACAGTAGGGTAGCGATCTTCAGGGTCTTTTGAACAAGCGCGTTGTAGTACTTGGTTGATTGAATCAGGGATTTGCTCTGCTGTATCTTGAATATCTGGCAAGATGGTGCTGAGATGATGATGCAACATGGTTGGCGCAACTGCACCTTCAAAGGGGAGATGTCCTGCCAGCAATTCAAAGGTCATAATACCGAGGCTGTAAATATCAGCAGTGATGTAAGGGCGTTGTCCACGAATGAGTTCAGGCGCAATATAATTGATTGAGCCTGCGAAACTATCTAAATCGTCGGAATCCATATCGAGATCATGGCGCTGGGCGATACCAAAATCGGTTAAGAAGGCATTGTTATCTTCATCGAGTAGGATATTTTCGGGTTTAATATCCCGATGGATGATATTCTGCCGATGGGCTAATCCGAGCGCCGATGCAATTTGGTCAATATATCCCAACACGGTTTCAACTGGGAGTGCGCCATCTTGGGCAATATCACGCAAACTACCCCCACGCATCAAGCGCATGACTAAGTATGCGCCATCAGGATCACGCCAATAATCGTACATTGGCACAATGAAGGGATGTTCTAATTGCGCGACTGTTTGGGCTTCGACCTCAAAACGGCGAATAAATTCAGGTTGGCTGGCATAACGCGGTAAGATGACCTTGAGCGCGACTTCACGTTCAATCACAGGTTGGAACGCCCGATAAACCGCCCCAAAGCCCCCTACATTAATCTCATTGATGATCTGGTAACTCTTGACAATTTGCCCGCTTAAATCATCCATTGATAGGATAAATCCTTGATTGTTTGTCGCCTTACAAGATAATTGAGTATGCCATATCCCAGCAAATATTGCGACTAACGACTAATGATCTGTTTTATGTAGCCACGAAGTCACGAAAAATGCCAAGGGACGATTAAATTAAAAATTCACCTCTAATTGATAACCAATTGCTTCGCGGATTTGGTCAGCGACGGTATTGAAGATTTCTTCCTCTGGCTCGGTGAGTAATGTCATGCTAATTAGGGCTTCGCTGATATGAATGCCGGGTCCTTTGGTGATTGTCCAACCTGCATCGTATGCTAATTTTCGCACAATTTCGCCCATTTTTGTTTGATTTGGGTGCGGATGAATGGTCATCTGATAACCTGTGAGTGTGCTTAATTCTGCAATTTTCTCCAGATTGCGTTCACCGATTTGAGGCGTGATGAATGAGAGCGCCAGCTTGCCATGCTTCAAACCGACTTTATATAAGCCGAGTGGTTCTAAGACTTGGCGTACAACAGCATAGGCTTGATTATTTTCCATCTTTTCACCGGGAGCGAGTGCAATATCTTCGATGTTTGGTGTATCGATATCGACTCGTTGTGTCAGTGTTAGCTTGAAATCGGTGATTTTCATGAAATCTTTCTGAATATCAGGGATGGCATCACTTTCTACCCCTGTCACTTGGGCTTCCACTGCGCGTTGATCCATAAAATAAGAAGGACCTTTGCTAATGTTTGCACCTTCAGGCAGTAGATTATCTAGCGCAACCGAGAGGGCTTGTTGATTAACTTGTGGGCGCACGCGCACATCCCAGCCTGATTGATCGATTAATTCTTCGATTAAATCACTGTAGAGGCGTTCGGCAGCTTGCGGAAAATCAAAGGAGAGCAGCAAGCGTTGACGGTGCATATCCATCCCGACTTTGCGTAAGTTCGCTTCTTCGGGGAAATATGCTAAAGCGAGTTCACGCGCTTCATTTTGCTCCAGAGGACCTGTTTCACGCGCACGATTCGGTTTGAGACCATCTTGTTCGAGGCTGGCACCATCTTTTGCTAAGGCTAATACAATTGAGACCAATGCCGTTTGCTGATCGACTTCATCAGGCAAGGTTTCAGGGAGCAGTTGCTCAGGTAAAACGGTCAATTCATTTTCCACTAGATGTTGGCGCATGGTAAATGGAATAATTGAATCCATATGAGCGCGAGCATTTTTGAGCAAGGCAGCTAATTGGGTGCGTACACTGCCGTCTACGCCATCAACGCCTTCCCATTTGCCAATAATCCATAAGAGGGCATCGGCAGGGAAATGTGTCCCTTTTGCATTTTGAGCCGTTGCATCAAAGGCATCAATTTCTGCCGAGCGTACAACCCCCAAACGCGGTTGATCGTTACTATTACGCAGCACAACCAACTTACCAACAATATCAGGATTTGCTAGCATGATGGCGCGTTGCTTACGGGTGCGATTCACTTGTTCTTCACTGCGAATCATGAAGGTATTTTTATTGCGCCAATCGGCTGAAAGATAGATGTTATCTTGCTGCGATAAACGCTCTTTCATCGCCTCAGCACGATCTCCAACACCCCACCAAATTTGCGCCAATTCACGCGAGCTATAATAACTTCCTGCTTGTGCTTTGATGCTTTCCCATAATTGTTGCAGATCAACATCACCTGCATGTGAGCCTGATTTTACTTTGCCAGCAATTGCCCACGGCTTTTCTTGGAATGAAAAACTGCGTTCTGTGCCGATACGGGGTGTAATGACCACCTTTTGGCGTTGGCGTAAGCCTGTAGCAAGGCTATGGCGTGCGCCTTCATCACCATGTACCAGCATAATCTGACTGGCACCGAATGATTCAGCGACACTTATCAATTCGCTTTCATCGCCATGTGCTGATAGCGAATACGTATCAATCTCACAGCGTAATTTGACTTGTTCCTTGCCCAAGCGCAGCATCGGAATTTCGCCTTTATCTTTGCTACGCATCACATTCTGCAAGAAACGTCCGGGGGATTCCTCATCTTGATACCCTGTGAGCAATATCGCATTGCGCTCATCAGAAGCAAATTCTTTAGCATAAAAGACCGATGCACCCCCTGTGAGCATCCCTGAACTAGCGATGACAATTAGAGGTTCGTTGCTCATGGCAATCGTACTGCGTTGCTCGCGTGATCGTACAGGTTTCACACGTCCTCGGAAAAATAGATGCTCATTACCTGCTGCGCGAACTGTTTTTTCGGGCAATAAATCTGCAAAGCGGGCATAGGCATCACATACACTGCGTACCATACCATCCACATAGACAGGGACATCAATTTGGTCAGAAAATGCGAGAATAATTTGTACCAATTCTTGAGAACGCCCCAACGCAAAGGCAGGAATCAGCACTTTACCACCGCGCCCTGTAATGCGCTTGAGATTTTCTATCAGGCGTTTTTCTTCTGCGACACGGTTGGCATGTAAGCGTCCGCCATAGGTGCTTTCTAGGACGAGTGCATCGGCTTTGATACGTGGAACTTGCACACTTTTGACTGTCCGTTGCGCGCTACGGCTAATATCACCTGACATTACCAATGTGCCTTCAGTGCTTTCGAGGACGAGCATCGCTGCCCCTGCGATATGTCCAGCGACATGATAAGTCACTTGTAAGCCTTCACCGAGCTTAATCGGTTGGTCGAACTCTACCAGTTGAATGGCATCCAGCAAGCGATTGACACTAATTTCATCAAATAGGGGTAGCTCGCCTTCTTGCTCATGATTGCTGCTCATAATTTTGAGGGCATCTTTTTGTAAAACACGTACCAATGCTTCTGTCGGGCGTGTCATCAAGACAGGGGTATAGGGATATTGTTCCATCACCAATGGCAATGCCCCTGTATGATCGGTATGGGCATGGGTTACTAAGATATAATCAGGTCCCCCCACTTCGGTAATCGTTTGTAAATCAGGCAATTGATCGTTATCAACACCGCGACTTGATTTGGGTGAAATCCGAATCCCTGCATCGACTAATAATTTTTTCCCTGCGATTTCAATTAGGGTACAACTTGCCCCGACTTCATCCGCACCCCCTAAAAAGGTGAGTTTCATCTTGTCTTTGCTTTCTACTCTATGTTTGTTGATTTGCGTTATCATTGACCATGCTCGCACATCACAGCGTCAGGGGAGTAGCATCATCGCTATTCTGCTGGCACTCTGATGTATGAACATGATGGTTTTATTGTGGCATGATTTTGATCTATTTGCAATAAAAATTTCTATTGCGATGGTAAATCATATTCTGCTGATGCTAAAATATTTTGGAACACCTCTCGATTACGCTCTAATTTGCCCTTAGCTGTTGCGCCGACCAAAATGATAACCCCATCGTCGGTTGGTAATGCCATCATGATGATTTCTACGCGACGAAGATTGTCATTAAGTGTGAAAAATGCTCCAATGCGTTCATCAAGCTGTAATTCTTCTGGTGGTGATGCAGTAAATACTTCAGAATCGCTGAATATATCAATGATTAGGGTCATCACTAAATTGATAGATGCTTCACCCGTATCATTATAGTCACTATTTTCTATCGTTTGATTATCAATCGCCAATACATTCACGATTAATAAATTGGATGGTACATCTTCTGAACCATTACTCATGCGTTCATTTGCAAGTTGAGAAAGATCAATTTGTGTCAAGTAATCACTATCAGGTGAAAGTAAGATATATTCATCCTCAGTTTGAGCAAACCAATTTGATGGATAACTAACGGTAAGAACACCATCGAAATCTACGCTATTGGTAACAGAGTTGCTTAGACTTGTTGGTAATCCTATACAGGCTGTGATGAAAAGACACAGTGTCAAAAACATAATGACTGACTTGTTACTTTTAGGCATCAGGTATTACTTTCAAATGATAATATAGATACTATATTTATAGTATCATGATAGCTAATTAACGCGAATAATGCTTAATGTATCGTCACCTGTGTGACTCAAGTCACAGGCTCTTAATATGCGTTGACTGAAGTCAACTTTTGACGACATATTTATA
>JBAUIA010000379.1:0-10301 GCA_049680565.1 Phototrophicaceae bacterium | reverse complement strand
GATTATAAGTTAGAAAAAGGAGACAATTGATGAACAATCCAACAGATCAGAAAACGATCATCATGTATGGCACACCCAGTTGTCCGATGGTGCCACCAATGAAAGGGTTACTCAATCGATCTCAGATAGATTATGATTATATCAATATCATGAATGATCTGGAGGCTCGGCAACGCGTACAAGCAATCAATAATGGTTATGAAAGTGTGCCAACATTTATTTTTCCTGATGGTAGTACATTAACCGAACCCAGCGCGGGTGAGATGAAAAAGAAATTACAAGAACTCGGTTATGATGTTCCGTTGAGTGCGATGCTAATGGGTAATATGTGGCTCATTTTTGTGGCTGTTGCTATTGGATTTGCGCTATTACGGGCGTTTGGTATCTTTTAAATTGACATAAGGAATCAATATGCCGACATTGATAAAATTACTAAGCGATCAGGGTCTGCAAGATGTTGATTATCAAGCGGAGTCTTTAGCGGATGCTGCTCAGTATGAACCTGCTGATGGCATTTATACCGTTGCGAATACTTTCAATCGCTACGATACGCTCAAGTTGGATGCTCATTTTGACCGTATGGAAGATTCAGCAGCACAACAGGGTATTCGATTTGAGTTGAATCGCCAAAGAGTACGTGATGCGTTGCGCCAAATGATTGATACGGCTGATTTTGGAGATGTACGCTTTCGGATCACTGTACCACGCCAACAATCACAGCAATTTATCTTAACGATAGAACCTTTCGCACCGCCTTCGCAAGACCTAATCACAAATGGTGTGCGCTGTATCACTGCGCCGAATAGTGCGCGTAAAGATGCCGCAGCAAAAACAACCGATTGGATGCACGCACGCAAGGCGTTATCAAGCATCATGCCTGATGATATTTATGATACCTTCCTACTGGATGCAGAGGGTAACATGCTCGAAGGATTAGGGTCTAATTTTTACGCGGTTATGGATAAAACACTCTATACCGCAGGCGATGGCGTTCTAAAAGGGATTTCGCAACAAATTGTCTTTGACGTTGCTGATGGTATTATCCCGATAGCGCATACAGCAGCGCATGTAAGCCAAATTCCACAATTTGAAGAAGCCTTCTTGACGAGTAGCAGTCGCGGTATTATTCCTGTGGTAGAAATTGACGGCATCACAATTGGAAACGGCAATGTTGGTGAAACAACATTGGCATTAAGAGATGCTTATCAACAATGGATGGATGTACATTTACAAGCGCTATAATTTGCAAGCTACTCTTAACTTATGAGGACAACACGCTATGCAACATCTCGATACCTTGTGGAAAGTAATTAACGCAGCAGGGACAGTGCGTGACCTTGCACAAGAGCGTAAAACCTACCAATTTACCGTTAATCCACCTACGACACTCTACTTGCACACCGAACACGCCGTTGTGACGGTACGACGTTGGTTACAGCCCAAAATCGAAATTCGTACTGTATTAGATGTGAAAATTGGTTGGCGTGTGCAAACCGATCAAGATGATGCAGGCGTTTATCTTGTGGCAAAACGGCGTAGTGTGGTTGGGAGTATGGCGCGTGGCGAATTTGTTGTGCATGTTCCGCGTGATACACATCTCATCCTTAAAATTGAAAATGGGGCGATTTTCCTTGATAATGTCAATACGACCTTACATATCCCTGCCCCTGTTACTGCTGATGAACCGATCTATCTCGAAAGCAGTAAGATATAAGTTTATTCTTATGATTAACATTAGCTTACACTTGATTCAGAAATAGCATCATGGTATGGTTGAAAAATGATACCCTTACACACATCCATGCCGAGCAATATTTGTTGTATGATACCCTATCAACGATATGGGAATGATTTGTGTATGTAAGTGTTGTTTGATTGCATAAAATACGCAAGCCAACCCATTCGGTTGGCTTTTTTCTTGGGTAATGCTCATGAAATTTTTGGCATTCAGACATCGTCTATTTAAGGAAACCGATTAACAATTAGGAGCGTTTAGTCTATGAGCGAATATGCAATTCCAGATGTACTCGTCAGCACACAATGGGTCGCTGACCATCTTAATGATCCGTCAGTTCGTATTATTGAATCCAACGAAGATGATCTGCTCTATCCATCAGGGCATATCACAGGCGCGGTTGAAGTCGATTGGACAAGTGATCTTAACGACCAAGTCGTGCGTGATTACATTGGCAAAGAAGGTTTTGAAGCCCTTGCAAGCCGTATTGGTATCACACCAGAAACAACCGTTGTTTTCTATGGTGATAAAAGCAACTGGTGGGCAACATATGCGTTTTGGGTATTCCAACTCTTTGGGCATACCAATGCAAAAATCATGAATGGTGGGCGCAAAAAATGGGAAGATGAAGGGCGTGATCTCACCCGTGATGTGCCATCATACGATACAACAACATATAATGCTCCAAACCGTGATGATAGCGTTGTCCGTGCTTTCCGTGATGAAGTCTTAGCGCATGTTAAAGCAAACGGTCAATTGGTCGATGTGCGTAGCAATGCCGAATACACAGGCGAAAAATTGCACATGGAAGGTTATCCACAAGAAGGTGCAATTCGCGGTGGGCATATTCCGGGGGCTGCAAGTATTCCTTGGTCAACGGCTGCTAATGCGGATGGTACGTTCAAGGATGCTGATGAACTTCATAAAATTTATGTAGAAGATAATAACATTAATCCTGATAATGAAGTGATTGCATATTGCCGTATTGGTGAACGCAGTAGCCATACATGGTTTGTTCTCAAATACTTACTGGGCTTTGAAAATGTCAGAAATTATGACGGCTCATGGACAGAATGGGGCAATAGTGTCGGTGTCCCAATCGAGAAATAAGCCGATTCTAGAATAAGCTGTATTAGAGGTGAGCAAATTGCTCGCCTCTATTTGTATGGTATTAAATTTGTTAAACTAGATCGCCTATTAGTAACAAGATAAGGATAGATAATGGCAGATTATCCAGCGAAATTACAAGAAACAATCGAAGATTTCTCTTTCGTTACATCACGGCAAGAACGACAAGAATATCTGATTCAGTTAGCGGATGGGTTCAAGGATGTCAAAGTACCTACATCAGTTGCTGAACAACCTTACGACGAATCACATCGTGTGCCAGCCTGTGAATCAGATGCGTTTGTATGGTGGGAAACTAATGCTGATGGCACATTACATTATTATTTTGATGTGTTGAATCCCCAAGGCTTATCCGCAATGGCAATGGCTGTTATTTTAGGGCAATCTTGCTCAGGCGCACCTTTAGAGCAAGTGGCTGCTATTAACGATGATGTTGTCTTTGAATTTTTCGGCAAAAATATCAGCATGGGCAAAGGGCGTGGCTTGATGGGTATCGTCAATATGATGAAAGCTGCTGCTATCCAAAATATGTCATAGTATTGCTCGCAAGGGCGATACACATGAATCGCCCTTAAATAGTCATCTTACCATTTGACCAATTGCCGAAATATAGCGATACTAGCCTTAGTTGAACGATACTGAGGCATTTATGACCCTAATTGCAATAGCAACATGCGCTGATGAATCCAATTTATTCTATGATGAAGCCCCTCTCGTTGATTATTTACAAAAGCAAGGGATGTGCCTATACCCTGTGATTTGGAATAGCCCAGAAATTGATTGGACAAGTTATGATCTGGTGGTCATCCGCAATACATGGGATTATCATCATCAGATTAGTGCCTTCCGTGCATGGCTGGATTATTTAGAACGCCACCATATCCCAATCTTGAATCCTCTCGCGCTCGTTCGCTGGAATATCGAAAAATCTTATTTGCAGCAATTAGCCGATCAAGGGATTGCGACCTTACCGACAATTTTTGCTAAGGGACAATCCATAAATCTCCTAGAAACGCTAAAAAATAGAGCGTGGGATCGTGCTGTTGTCAAACCGATAATTAGCGGTAGTGGCGATAATACATGGATTATCAGCAGTGATAACGCGGAAAAATCCCAACATCCATTTGATTGGCTTAATGATACGATTGGCATGATGGTTCAACCATTGGCATCACAAATTCGTAGTGATGGTGAGTATTCACTCGTATTTTTTGGAGGGATATTTAGTCATGCTGTACGTAAGAAACCTGCCGATGACCATTTTTTAGTGCATGAGGAACGCGGTGGCACAATTGAACGCATTGCTGCTGATGAGTCACTCATCCAGCAAGCACAACAAGCATTAAGCGTCACGCAGCAGCTAACAGGTATCATGCCCACCTATGCACGCGTCGATGGTTTTATAGATGAGGGTCAATTTGTGCTGATGGAATTAGAGTGTATTGAACCTGAACTTTATTTTACACGCGCCGATGATGCAGCCGAGCGCTTTGGAAAAGCGATCTTGAAGGCATTGCAGTAGATGCTGATTTCTCTGCGTGATCTCACGGATTACTTTGGCAAAAAATCACCTCTCGCGCAGCAAATGATGCCACAATTCTATAAGCATGTTGCCGTTCATGCGCTTGATTATCAACAATGGCAACAAACTATCACGCTCTCAAAAACACTTAAAATTGATGATCTTGCCCAGCAGTTCGGGATACTAGATGCCGATGCTATCCGTCTTATTTTTAGCTTGCAAACCTATTATGTCATCATCATTAAGGCACTTGCAGCCAATAAGCTCGGCAATATTCACACACAACAAGCCCTAGAAGATGGGTCACACTTCATTGCACATGGCATTGAAAATTTCACAACCGCGCATGATTACTATCAATGGTATCTTGATGAGGTTGATGTCAGTGAGATTATCCAACTAACGGCACAATGTGATTTTGATACGCCTGTGACAGATGCTCTCAAAGCGCTCTATCATGATCTTTTTCCGCGCACTATCCGCCATACACTCGGTGAATATTACACCCCTGATTGGTTTGCTGAATTTGTCCTCAATCGGATTGATTTTAGAGGGCATCGGCGTATCTTAGACCCCACTTGTGGCAGTGGTACATTTATTGTACTTGCTTATCAACGCTTGCTGGCAGCAGGTATAGAAAATCCGCTTGATTATCTTGCAGGCATTGATGTTAATCCGCTAGCGTGTTTGAGTGCTAAGGTAAATCTTATCCTGAACATGGCTAAGACCAAAAAAACACCCATCACATTACCGATTTATTGCGCTGATGTCTTGCTTGATCCACCTGATATTGGCAAATTTGATTGTATTGTTGGTAATCCGCCGTGGGTCAATTGGGAAACATTAGCAGATGAGTATCGGCAAGCAACGCGGGATTTATGGGAACGCTATCATTTATTTCCACATTCAGGCTTTGATACCATTCTCGGTAAGGGTAAAAAAGATTTATCACTGGTGCTGACTTATGCTGTCGTCGATCAATATTTAGCACCACATGGCACACTCGCATTTATCATGACGCAATCTGTCCTCAAAACAGGCGGTGCAGCATCAGGTTTTCGGCGCTTTGATTTTGCCAATCCATTGCTGCGCCCTCAGCATGTCGATGATTTCAGCAAAATGCGATTATTTTCAGGCGCAGAAACAAAACCAATTGTACTGGTACTCTCGCATGATGCCCCACAACCGCCAAGTTATTATCTATGGCAAGCTAAGAAAAAAACCATTCGTGATACGGCTGACATCAGTATCCTCAATACCTTGCGTTATAGTGATTTTGTCGCTGAACCGATTGATGAAGTGGGATCGGCGTGGTTGACAGGCAAACCTGCTGCTTTGCAAGCTGTTCGCAAGATAATTGGTCAATCCGATTATACGGCACATGCAGGGGTTTATACGGGCGGCGCAAATGCAGTCTATTGGTTAGAAGTCCTTGCGCGTGATGGTCATCTTGTTCAAGTACGCAATATCATCGAAGGCTCAAAACGTCGCGTTGAACAGGTCAAAACTTGGCTTGAAGCCGATCTAGTTTATCCTTTATTGCGTGGGCGTGATGTCGGGCGCTGGCAAGCAAATCCGACTGTGCATATATTGATGGTACAGAATGTCGAAACACGCCAAGGCTACGATGTGGATTGGTTACAAGCAAATTATCCTCGTACCTATGACTATCTACGACAGTTTGAGAGCATCTTATTAGAACGCGCCACCGTTAAGCGCTATTTCCGCGATAATGTACCGTTTTATACCATGTTTGATATTGGTGCATATACCTTTCAACCTTACAAAGTGATCTGGCATGGTTTTGGTAAGCGTCGGATGGAAGCCGTTGTTGTGGGGTCAGTGGATGGCAAAGCGATTATGAGCAATCAAGCGATGCACCCTTTTATTGGGCTGGATGACGAGAATGAAGCCCACTATCTAGCAGCTTGTTTGAATAGCGCCCCGTTTGAATTTGCAGTGCTGAGTCATACACAGAGTGGTGGTAAGAGTTTTGCCCAACCCGGTATCTTAGAGACCTTACGCATTCCTCAATATGACCCTGATAATGTGTCGCATCAACACTTAATGACACTATCTCGAAACGCGCATCAGGGTACAATTGATGATATTGCGATTGCAGATGCTAGCGCAGCACTTTGGGATTTATCCGTATCAGAATTGAATGAATTACAACAAAGTCTCCATAATTTGGTGACATAAACGAGGTCTCTTTATGTTTGTTTTATCGGTTGATGATGAGATTGACTTACGATTACATGATGCTCACAATGTTGACGCATTCTTCGCATTGATTGATACGAATCGGGCATTTATTGGGAAATGGCTTGATTGGACAGACCAGCATCAAACGAGGACGGATACTTTCCGCTATATTTTATGGGAACGTAAGCAATTTGCTGCACAAAAACAGATCACAACGCAGATTTATTATCAGGGGCAAATTGTAGGAAGTATTTCGTTGATGCTGCATGATTTGAACCTCGGATTTGCGGAGATTGGTTATTGGCTAGGTGCGTCTTTTACGGGTAAAGGCATCGTCACTCGTGCAGTGCGTGCAATCTGTAATTTTGCTTTTAATACCCTTAATTTACATAAAGTGATTATCCGTGCAATGGTCGGCAATAGCCCTAGTATTGCTGTTGCAAAACGCTTGAACTTTACATTTGAAGGTTTACAGATTAAGCAACGGTTATTGCGTGGGGAATATCACGATTTTAGTGTGCATTATATGTTAAAGGATGATTGGTCAGATCGTTCTACACCTTACTTTCGCTATCAAGTTAACGATCAAATTGAATTACGCCCCTTGATGCCGTATCAAGCACAAGCAATTTTCAAGGGGATTGATACCCATCGGCTTACACTAAGACAATGGGTTGATTGGGTGGATACACACACCTCATTAGAAGATACAGATGATTATATTGAAAACGCCTTAGACCATTATGGAATGTATGATGGCTTGGATGTCGGGATTTGGTACGACGGTCAATTTTGTGGACAAGTGAATTTTAATTCGTGGAGTTTACGCAATTACAAAGCTGATTTAGGCTACTGGTTACTTGAACCTTATCAGGGTAAAGGCATCATAACGCAAGCCGTCCGTGCGATGCTGCGTTATGGTTTTGATGTTGTTGGTTTACATCGGATTGAGTTGCTCTGTGCGGTAGAGAATGCGCCGAGCCGTGCTGTTGCCGAGCGTTTAAATTTCACTCATGAAGGTATTATGCGACGCGGTGAACGTATCCGCCATCACTATTTTGATGTGCATGTCTATGCGCTTTTAGAAGATGATTGGCAAGCAATGGAGGGTCAGTAAGTATGTTTTTCCAGTATGCCATTGATGCTCATATCACATTAGAGCTACAATCACCTTTTCATGCTCAGCCTTTATTTGATCTGGTATATCCCAATCGTAAATTTATCGGTGAGCATCTTAATTGGGCAAAACGCATTCATGATGTCGATGATATGCAGCATTATCTACGGCGTGATTTGTTGGGTATGGCGGATGAACGGCGTTGGGCATGGCTTATTCGTTATGATGGTGAAGTTGCAGGGCGCATCGGATTGAGTATTACTGTCCCTGCGCTGCAAGAATGCGAGTTGTTTTACTTTTTAGGCGAACAATTTACAGGACGCGGTATTATCACCAAAGCTACAAAAATTGTCACTGATTTTGCTGTAAATGTCCTCGGCATTGAACACATCCTGATTGCATTTACGACAGAAAATGAAAAAAGTGGCGCTGTCCCCAAACGATTAGGCTTCAGTTATGAGTATACAATGCGTGATGCAGAATTACATGATGGTGAGTGGCGCACCTTGCATTTTTGGGGCATATTAGCCAAAGATTGGCAATCTACGATAAAACCCACATTTGATTATCAACTCGCTCCTCATTTGACCTTACGCTTATATCAACCGTATCAAGCAGCAGAGAAATTTGCTGTATTACGCGATAATCAAACAGAATTTAGTCAATGGTTTTGGTGGGCAAATGATACCTTTACACTGGCTAAAGAACGCGATATTGTGCGCCGTATTCTCAAACGCTATATGAAGCAATCGGCAATGAGTGTTACGATTTGGCAAAATCAGAAACTGATCGGACATGCTAGTTTATCAATTGATATGAGTAATAATGGTGGTAATGTAGGGTATTGGTTGGATTATCGCGCACGCGGTCAAGGTATTATGACACAAACTGTTCGCGCTTTATTTGATAGCGCATTTACTATTTACAGTGTGGAACGCATGCGTATATTAGCAGCAAAAGATAATATAGGGAGCCGAGCCATTGCAGAACGCCTTGGGATGCAACTCGAATTAGTACAACGAGATGAGACAATCATTGGTGGTCAATTCATTGACCACGTACAATATAGTTTATTACGCGACGAATGGAAAGAAAAACAAGCATGATTTATCACCTAACGACAGCGATTGAATGGAAAATGGCACAGCAAGCAGGGACTTATTCTGCGCCATCTTTAGATACTGAAGGTTTTATTCATTGTTCAACTCGTGAACAAGTACTACCTGTAGCGAACGCCTTCTACATGAATGAAGAAGAATTGGTGATCCTGTGCATCAATGAGGACAAGCTAGAGGCTGATGTAAAATGGGAAGCCCCTGCTCATATCGAAGGGCATGAACCCCCTGCTAATAGTGACGATAATTTATTCCCTCACATTTATGGGATTATCAATATTGATGCCGTTGACAATTATGTAATGATGCCAAAAGATGATAGTGGCTATCACCTACCAGACGGTATCTAAAGATAGAATTTGCTAACCCTAGATTTTGTTGTTATGCAAATGCACTCTCAAAAAATGATGCCAGTTCTTGATAGAGTATTTTTTGATTTTTGGGTTTACTAATGCCATGTCCTTCATCATCAAAGGCAAGTAAACCATGCTCGATGCCTTCTGCATCTAGTTTTTGGCGTACCTCTGCCACATTATCAGGGTGAACATTGGGGTCACGCATCCCTTGAATAATGAGCAAACGCCCTTTTATCTGATGAACAAAATTGATCGGTGAGCGTTCATAGTAAATATCAGGATTTTGCTCAGGATTGCCACCGAGCATTGCTTCGCTATAAGGGCGTAAATCAGGACGGGTGGTGTTGTAATCAACCACAAGATCCGTCATGCCACAAATCGGTGCAGATGCTGCTAATGTATCGGTGTCAAAATGTGTAATACCATGCCATGCGCTATATCCCCCATAGGATGTGCCTGTCATGCCAACTTTGCCTGCTTCGGCAATGCCTTGAGCAATTAACGCCTTAATGCCCATTTCAATATCGACTTGTTCTAAGCCACCCCAATGATCGTCTTTAATTTTTTCACGATAGGGTAAGCCAAATCCTGTACTCCCACGATAATTAGGATCAAGTACATGGAAGCCTTGGCGGACAAAAAATTGAATCTGATTGTTGATGGCATCACGGCTATGTGCAGTCGGTCCCCCATGCACATAGACGATTGTTCCGCGTGGATTTTCAGCACGATATAACCACCCCTGAATGCCTAAGCCATCGGTTGATTGCCAGCGAAAATCTTCCGCAGGGGCAAGGTCATCGGCTGTGAGTGTGGTTCGTTGCCATACATTGGATAAGCTCACAAAATCATCGACTGATGTCGCATCCAATGAAAAACGGACAATATCGCTCGGTTGGGTGCTACTATAATACATAGCAATCCACTCGGTTTCGTTGATCGCACCGATAGGATTTAGTGTCCCTGCGACATCAGGTAATCCTAATTCTTGACCTGTTTCGAGATTTAATAGTGTTGGGATTGTGCGTGCATTTTTACTTTCGTAAATAATGATAAGGTCACTGCCACGAGCGATACTAAAGCCTTCGATATGACGATGTGGGTCATCAATCAACCATGTGAT
>JBAUIA010000378.1:0-2228 GCA_049680565.1 Phototrophicaceae bacterium | reverse complement strand
CTTATGATCCACAAGCAGCAGCTAGCCAAGCCTACGCGCGTTTAGTCAGTCGCCTTGTGCGTCAGGGAGTAAAATAATGCCTCCCAAGAAAAATGATACGAATAAACTGGATGCTCTTTTAGCATCGGTAACAGAAGTTATGTTAGGAGATGATCTTCCTCAGCAATTTACAGATAACGGCATTCGGGTTGAACGACTGCTTCTGGAAATGGTTAGACCTGACCCAGTACAAGCGCGTCGTGTTTTGCCTGAGCGCATTCACTTCAAATTTCATGAAGACCGATTGACACCGACGCAGGCATTGCGCGAACTCGTTCAACTCGCACAGGTTTCTGCACGTCAACAAGGACGACCGTTTGCCAACATGCTGGAACTACTGCCTAATTCTGACAATGAAACAGAAGAACCTGAAAAACTATCTCCTGAAGAAGACACGCTACGTGATCTTGTGAACCTAGCTGTGACTATCCGTGATGATGGACAAGTTAATCCAGTAACAGTTGTGGATGTCTCGCAGGGTGTAACACGCTTGTATCGCATTGAAACAGGCGAAAGACGTTATTGGGCAGCTTGGTTATTGCGCGATTTCTTTCCTGAATATGAAAGTAACGGCATGATTGATTGCATTGTCGTCCCTGCTGAGAATTCTTCTGTCTTCCGCCAAGCCAAAGAAAATACCGCACGCAAAGGACTGACTGCTATCGCTATGGCGCGTCAAGCTGCACTGCTATTGCTGACGGTACATAGTTATGAAATCCCTCTACATGCTGTCAACAATGACTTCTATCGTCAGGCGCTAGATCTTGATTTACGGGGAAAGCGTGAATACACGGAATCCGTATTATCGGCAATGGGTGGTATAGGGAGACGACATTTTAGTCGTTACAAATCTTTACTTCGCTTATCAGATGATGCACTAGTACTTGCTGATCAACATGATATTGATGAAGGAAGACTGCGCCATGTGATTAAGCTAAATCAAGAGGATCAGGTTGAGATGCTTCGACAGATTATCCAATTCAGATTATCTAGAAAGCAAGTTCAAGATCTTATCGAAAAGGGAGAAACTGAGGATCAGGAAACCTCCGAACTTATTCCTAAATCCATTGTGCAAATTGCGAAGTTGATGAGAGATAAAGAACTTCCAGACCCACAACACTTAGCAAAATATCTTTTTGAGCAAGAAGATAACGCCCATATGGTACGGGCGAGATTGCATACGTTACGCCAGTTACTGGATGAAACTGAAAAATATTTGACGGACTGATAATTGTCCCCCAAGGGGGACAATTTGAGGACTTAACTGTGGATAAAGCCAGAGCACCACCATTAAAAGAAAAAGCCCGCTTAGAGAGCAGGCAAATGTGAAACTGTATATATTTTTTAACCTGAATAATTAAAGAATATCACAGCTCCTGTTTGCTTGCAACTGAATAACGTCATTTTCGTCCCATTTTTCATCGGACTGTAGCTTTAATTTCTCAGGTGACAAGCATATGACCTCAGTACAGGCTGAGTATTCTTCAACTCGCCTATCCACTGAATTGAATAGCAATTCGCACAGCTCAAATATTGAGTCTGGAGCATCTTCGCCTACCCCATTGCCAGAACTTCTGGCACGGTTAGGCGGACGCTTCACTGCGGATATTGCTGACCTTCTACAGAATCTACCTGAGAAACCCGTACAACAGCAGTCAGCAAAGACACAAACTAAGCCAATTAATAATGAGGTCTACCAGCATCAGACATTTGCCTTAGCGCGTTTACGTGGCAAAAATATTTCTGGTGCAATTGACTACATTCATCGTCATGCTCCTGAGCAGATGAAGTGGCTTGAGAGCCAAATTAAACACTTCTATCCAACATTCCGCCTACGCCAGACTTTCAGCAATCCATTCGTTGAGGATGTACAAAGCATCGAGCAATCTACAGTGCTTGTACCAGATGGCATTCTAGTCGATGCTGAAGCAGGACGGATTGCGCGTCTTATCGGTCAATTTGGGGTGTATCGGGCATGGGTCTTTGCTCACTCCATTGATGATGGTGATGGTTGGGTCGAACGCAAGCAAATAGAAACTTTATGGCAAACAGTCGGAGTTGCTAAAGGAAAGCGGCAGGCACGGCGCATTATTCAGCAAGGCATTCAGCAAGGCTATTGGACACAGGATAAAGCCACAAAACGCATTTATCTTTTCGGTCAAGTTAAAGTCACAACAAAGCTAGTCGAA
>JBAUIA010000377.1:0-5799 GCA_049680565.1 Phototrophicaceae bacterium | reverse complement strand
ACGTCGCACTGTATCAGGCAGTGATGTGTTTTGGTATGACGACGGCACGAATTTATATAACAACATCGTCGTGCGGCAAGGGGATGGGGAGCAATTGACAAAATTGTGTCCGCATCAGAATGGCACGGCTGTGTGTAGTGTCAGTACAAGCGACTGATACGAATTGCATCGGGCAATTTAAGCAGGGCAAACGCAGTAAACTTCGGTAAAGATTGTAGAATAGGGTAAGGGTTGGCGTGCCAAATCTAGAAAAATTAGTGAACATGCCATGTTTTTATAGGAGAAATATTTGTGACACGTAATTTCATAGTGATGGTTTTTATAGTGTGGTCATTTACCAGCTTCATTGTTGCACAGGATACTGCTGTTAGTGGCGGGTATATCGCTTTTGTAGCAGATGCTGAGAATAATACCGATATTTTTGTTGCGGATTTATCTAACGGACAAGTGCGTAACTTGACGAATAACCAAGTCCAGAGTGTGCATCCCAGTTGGTCGGGGGATTATCTACAAATGACGTTCACCAATGTACTGAATAGCAATAATCCCGAAGTATTTGTCATGGATGCCAACGGACTAGGTCAGCGTAATGTGAGTAATCATCCTGCTTTTGATGTATCTCCTGACTGGTCGCCTGTATCAGATGAGATCGCGTTCATGTCTAATCGTAATGGTGGGTTTGATTTATATGTCCTCGATATCACAACAGAGGAAACACGGCGTATCACAGAAGATGGTCTGGATAAGAATCGTCCCGCATGGTCGCCTGATGGGTCTCAAATAGCATATTGGCAAATTGAAGGTGATGCGGTTATCCTCAAAGTGGCAAGTCTCGTCACAGGGGAAATTAACACGCTCATATCTGAGGGGCAGAACTTATGGCCCGCATGGTCGCCTGATGGTTCTCAGATTGCCGTGCATTCGGAAGAGAACAGTACCACCCAGATTTATGTCATAGATATTACCAGTGGTGAACGCACACAAATCACAAATGATGAATTCACGAATTTCCGTCCTGAATGGTCACCTGATGGCTCTCAAATTGTCTTTGTATCTAATCGCTCAGGAGATAGCGACCTCTATATCATGAATGCAGATGGTAGCAATATCCGTCCTCTTATCGAAAGCGTAGGTGAACAATTTTCGCCTGCTTGGCGACCGCAACAGCCTGAAATTGATTTCGCGGCGAATCCCTCAATTGGTCAGAGTGCTGTGCGAGTAGCTGATCAGAGCATTAGCGGCGATGAACAAACTGAACTTGGTGAGGGACGGTATCGTTTGTTTGCACCTATGCAAGCAAATGTAAATGATGTCATTCGGATACGCTTAGAACTTGAATTACTAGATATCGAAGCTGTTCCAGAAACAGATATTCCGCTTCGTCAAGATGGCGACATCGCCGTATATCGCTATATGGGAGCCGAAATTACAGGGCTTGATCTCGATAAATTTGAAATTTTTCCTGATCCGATGGCGTATGTTCTCCAAATTCAGGAAGATGATACCAACTATTGGGAATGGTATTTGCGTCCAAAAGGAAATGAGACACTAGGGCAGAGCTTCTTAGCTGTTGAAGTCTATCTACCTGATATAGCAGATGATGGTGTTGTCACCAAAGAGGTTTTAGAGACGATTATCTTTGATGTTGATGTGATTTCCGAAGAGCCAGAAGAGATCGTTGAAGAGCCAGCCACCGAAGGCACAACTAAGCAGGTCATTCGGCGCAATGGGTTTACACAAGCTACTGTGCAACCAGACCCTACAGAAGGCGTTGCTGTCTACCTCAATAGTGAAAACTTGCTCGCCATAAGTTTCAGTGAAGATGTTGATGTGTCGTCGATGCGTGTGGCATCAGAGAGTGCAGATTATCCACTTGTGCAGCTTTTCCCTGATATTGAATTGGCGTTCAATAATACCGTGCCAGCAGGATTTTGTGTCTTCTATGAACGGTCAGGGTCAAGCGATATACCGCCGTTAAGCTGTGAGCGCAATAACAGTTTACAGCGCTTCCTGAATAGCGGTGATGTGTTTTGGTTTAGCATTGATGGTAGTGGATTACAAGATGTGATTATTCGCTTTAACGATAGAACTTATGTTTGTTCACCACGTTTTGCACGATGCGACTTTTAGTCTAGCAATCGATCATTAAAGGATGTTTGCCAATGCCTAACTCAACACGCCTATGGATTATGTTCTTGATGCTATCTCTGTTATCACTGGGGATATATTCGAGCCTTGCACAAAGCAACACAAACGAAAATTTGCGAATTGCCTTTGTTTCTAACCGTGACGGCAATGAAAATATTTACCTGATGCTCCCTGATGGTACGAATCAAGTTCCCATTACGACTGATACAGCCCGTGACTGGAATCCTGCATGGTCACCTGATGGCAGTCAAATCATTTTCAATAGTAACCGTGATGGACGTGATACCCTTTACATGATGAATTTTGATGGCACGAACATTCGTCCTGTCTTCCCGAACGAAAATTTCAATGACTATGATCCCGCATGGTCCCCTGATGGTAATCAAATTGTCTTTGTATCGGATCGTGCTATTGGGCGTGAGATTTTCGTTGCTAATGTGGATGGTGGCAATGTACAGCAATTAACATCTGATAGTAAACTCACAGGTGATCCTGTGTGGTCACCTGATGGGGCAGAGGTGATGTACTGGCAACGCGAAAATAATGAAACTGGTGATATTTTCCTCTTTAGGCAGCAGATCAACGGCGAAATCGTGCAACTCGTTACGCTCCAAGGACCTGCGAATGGTGCGCCTGTCTGGTTTGATGATACAGTCTATTTCGATACTAATCGAGATGGTCTGTGGTATATCTATAGTATGGAACCTGATGGGAATTTCCCACGTATCATCTCCGAAGAAGGCTTTAATAGTGGTCGCGCCACTGTATCGCCTGATGGGGGCAGAATCGCATTTGTCACAGATCGCCATGGCGAAGATAGCGATGAAATTTATGTGATGAATGCCGATGGTGAACTACCAAATCGCTTGACAGAAAATGGCTTTTCAGACTATTCTCCAGCATGGCAACCTGCTGTTCCTGCCCAACAATTGCCACCGCCGACCCCGTTACCTGCGCCAGAAGCAACCGATGAAGCTGAAGAAACCGTCAGTACAGGACCTGCCGTTGGCTTGAACGTGAATGGTGTTTCCGCACGTCCCATTACGCTTGAAAGTCTCTTAATTGATTACGGTATTCGTGAGTGGCACATCGCTGGTTGGACAGGTGCAGGACAACGTATTGGTGTCATTGATACTGCCTTTGGCAACCTTGACACATTCATTGATGGTAATGGTTTTGTCACTATTCCATCTGCTGATAATGTATCAGACTACAGTATTGATCGGAACGATCATGGACGAGATGTGCTAGAAGTAATTCATACCGTTGCTCCGGGTGCTAGCTTATATGCATGTCGCTATCAAGGTGATATTAATGAACTCCGTGAGTGTGTTGATTTCATGCTGGATAATGGTGTTCAAGTGATTAATCATTCGGTTGGGATTCCTGTATTACCCTTGAATGGTAACAGTGAGTGGTCACAATTGGTCAATCAAACCTTTCAAGAAGGAGTGCTATGGATCAATTCATCTGGGAACTTCAATAGGGGTTTCGTTAGCGGTAATTTCAATGATATTGATGGGGATGGTTATCATAACTGGCTACTGCAAGATGGCACTGAATTGCCGTTGACTATTGGTCTTGATACAGGGGAATCTTACTCTGGCACGATTCTCTTAAGTTGGAATTCATCGCGCTTGATTTTAAATCCAGAAACAGGACTTCAAGAACAACTTGACCTCGACTTAGAAATTGTCAGCCGTTTGAGAGCCAGTAACCCTGATGACACCAATGACCCAGCAACATTCGGACGTGGTGACCGTCAACAGCGGGTAGACCCGTCATTGCCTTTATTTGAGATTGTGTATGTGGAAGATGTCACTGAACCCTTCCAGATCAATGTACGACGCGCTGGCGCACTATTTCAGGAACGGATTCAGTTTAATATATTCGTTGAATTCGCAGAAGTAGATAATCGCTTGCGAGATCAAAGAGGGTCTGTTGTTGCACCGTCTGATGCCGTCAACGCCCTGACAGTTGGCTCCGTTGATGGGGGGCGAGATGTGGCAAGTTATAGCTCACGGGGTAATGTCGAAGGGACTGCTTATCTTAAACCAGATCTCTCCGCGCCAGGTGAGATTTACATGGGCGATGGCTCAACGTTCATTGGGACATCTGCAGCGGCACCTGTTGTTGCTGGGATAGCGGCTTTATTGCTGGAAGAAGATAGTGGTCTGCGTATTGATCAATTGCGACGTCGATTTACGGAAGTCTGGAGTGTCCCATATAATGAGAATGAAATTGGCGCAGGCATCGTCCAGCTGAGTGCTCCTCGCGCACGACAAACAGATGCTGGGCGTATTGACACCCCTCCTTTCACTGTATTCCCGCGCCCTGAAGAGCAATTCATCAATCTCGGATTTTCTTGCCCAACGGCATTACCATCGCGTTTTGAACTCGATATGCTCGGATATGTTAATTTTGATCTAGGCTTGGGCATTCGTGCAGAACCCGGTGCTGATAATGAATTGACCTTCCTTGACTTCGGCACACGCTTCACAGTAATTGGCGATCCTGTCTGTCTTGGTGGGGCAATCTGGTGGCTAGTAGAATTGAGCAACGGTGCAGAAGGGTGGGTGAGTGAAGGTATTGAGTATTATCTCATCACCCCTGATAGCCTTGACAATGCACGTCTGCCGAATAGTTATGAGGATACAGAATGCCCGAACGCTCTTGATCCTCAACTGGCGATTGGTGAGCGTGGTCGCCTAGTTTTTGGCGGGCGGTTCTTCTTACGTGGAGAAGCGACACGTAATTTTCGAGAACGGGATCAGATGGATCCACTTGATGCGAATACGATTGTTGAAGTACTCGGTGGTCCTGTTTGTGAAGGGGCACGCGGCAATGAGTTACGATGGTATGTGCGTGTGATCTCTGGGGACAGCAACCAAATTGGCTATGAAGGGTGGGTAAGTGAAGGCGGTACAGAATCGCGCAATATTGTTCCTATCTCTGAATAATGTGTTGGAACTCAAGTTAGAGAGTTAAGTACGACTTATATTTGGATCATGGGTAATTCCGAACACAAAGTCAGAGCCATGAAATTTCGATCTCAATGAACTCATCAATTGCGATTTTTGGTTCTGTTGCAAAAAATTTGATGAAAAGTGAGGAGACAAAGTAAAGGGAAGATGCGCTTGTGGATTTGGGGTAACTAGGCCAATGGGGTAAAAAGTCAAGCAGTAATTTAAAGCTATTAGTCACCACTTTAAGAGAAAGCATTAAAAGAGAGCGATTCAAAGGACACTCATTTAAAGTATAAATAAAAGTATTTTTTGCTTATGAAGCAAGATTCTTGGCTAGAGCAGTACAATTAATATTGCTCAACATCAACTCAGTAAATTGCTTAGCTGTATACCCATGAGAGCGGGCAAGTCGATGAGTATAAGCCCAGCGAGTAAACTTGCGCTCAATAGCCTTAATCGTTGTATCTTTATAGAGTTCTTTTTTGTGCCAAACATGCCAAATTGTAACTAACGTGAATTTTGTTTAAGAGAATAAGCATATTTTTGAGCCAAATAATGTAAAATAGTGAGTTTTTAGTCCTTAGTCCTTAGTTTTTAGCGGTTCACTAAAGACTAAAAACTAAGAACTTTCTGTTCAAATAAGGCTACAAGATGACATAATTTCAATCTCTGTGTTATCCAAAAC
>JBAUIA010000376.1:0-4984 GCA_049680565.1 Phototrophicaceae bacterium | reverse complement strand
GTATTATTGCCTGCAAAACCTTATGATAGCGCCCATCAATTGCGTGATTGGGTCTTAGAAACCTATGGCGTGCGTGTTGGGATTGTGGTCACAGATAGTTGGCTTGTCCCCGGACGTTATGGCACATCAGGGGTGGCATTAGCTGCTGCTGGCTTCCAACCGATTGAAGATGAACGGGGTAAAGAAGATTTATTCGGAAACCCAATGGCTGTCACGCAACGCGGTGTTGCCGATAGCCTGAGCGTTGCTGCCCAGATGGTTATGGGCGAACGCGATGAAGCCACTCCATTTGCAATTGTTCGTGGGGCGGATATTCAACTGACAGATGCACGTATCTCGCAAGAAGATGTCGCAATCCCTTGGGAAATGGATATTTACGTTGAGTCGCTTACGATTGGTTTATTACCCAATGGCGCACCGCGTGAATCATTTTCTGCAAAACTCAATAAGCGAGATATTGCTGGTTCGTAAAGTAACGATTAAGTGCCATCGGGTCAGCCTGATGGCTCATTAATATATGGCGTGGATGACCCTATTTGAAGAGTAGTATTGGCGTTGATTGAGGTTCACCTTTAAGATGAAGTTGCAACATCAGTTGAATTGATCGGCATATCCTTGACGTGTTCACTATTCACCATAGCAGGATTCAGAAGCCAATCCAGACTCTCTTGCCACAGGGTATCGCGCATCTTTGGACGAAAAAAACCACTATGCCCAATTGCTTCAACATCATGATGTTTTGGCATAACATGCTGGCGCTCTTGCTGGCGTGCATTGGGATAATAATCGAGGATTGCATCCACTGCTTTGACGGGTGCCATCATGCCATCATCTTCAAAGCTATAAAAACGTGTCGCGCCTATAAATTCAGCATAATGATCGTGTGCTGTATTATGAAATAAGCCTTTATTACCTGATTTTTTGCTTGCCCCTTGCGCCCAATTGAGCGCGACTTTTTTGGGTAAGGCTTCCCCCAAACCAAACCAGCGCGACGGAAAATATCCCATACCATAGCTGAGGATAGGCAAGATCATAAACCAAAAAACGAACATCGCCCCTTGATAAACTGCTGACCAATTACGCCAATAGGTATTTTGCACAGAAACACCTAATATCGCAGAGACTTGTGTAATATTTGCAGCAGCCCCTAATAGATGCCCACCAAGACTATGCCCAACAACCGTTAAGGTCGCATCTGGATATTGCCGTTGTAACCACTTGAGCATAGCTTGTAAATCTTGGCTTGCCCAATCAGTTAAGGTCGCCTCATAGCCCCACAAACTATCTTGATGCTTGGATAGGGCTATTCCCCGAAAATCAAATGTCAGCACAACACAACCTTTTTCAGCAAGAAATGCCGCATAATGGCGATAAAAGCGTTGTGGCATCCCCATTGCACCACTAATCAGCACTGTATGATGATTATGGTCTTTTGGGCGATAGAGCGTAGCAGCCAGCATGGTCTTATCGCGCGTGATAATGCTGTGGTTTTCAATGCGGATACTGTTGTCCGTATCAGCCATAACCGAGTTCCTCTTAATAGATGGACTGCCTCACAACGATTATATGATATGACTAAAATTATCCTATCATGCGCAAGGTTAGTCGATTTAAATTTTACCCAAGAATGAATCAAGGATAGCACCCGTCTATTGTTCCTGCAATCAATTACGTGATTCTGCATGGTTTGCACGGATGTTTGATGTGATTATCCTGACTAAAAATACGATGATGTAATCGCCTGATAGTGCCTTACATACGTGAAGCACATCATCCCCATATAGGTTAGAATGATCTTCAAATGCTATTCATGAGTGTCTTTAGAAAGATGATGATGCCAATTAATTTTGTAAACGGTGATCCACTACTGACACAGTGCCAAACATTAGCCATTGGGCATAATCGGCTAGGACGCACTGAAAATACACCCTTTTCCATGCAGATGATGCGTCACTATCCTGTGGCGTTTGCTAGCTATGAACGACGCTGTAAAGCACAACAACAATCAGGAGGATCACTCTTTGTAGCCACACAATCGCAACCTCAAATCCTCTTTCTGACAGTGCGTGATAGTAGTGTCGGCGCAACACGTTTACGGCACGTTCAAGCGTGCTTGATGACAATTGCCCGCGATTATTTATCTTATGGCATTAAGAGCCTTGCGATAGCGCCACTCGGTGAATCTGATACACACGCTGATATTCATCAACTACTGTTGACCTATTTTGCAAAAAGTAAATTACAGCTTATCGTGTATGAGGAGTATCAAGCAGGTGTAAAAGCAGAGGAAAATCTTGCGTAGGGGAGCGTTATCACCGCTCCCGATTTTTCTAACCATCAGATGATGCAGGCTTGTGTTTTGGTTTTTTTGCATCGTCCACATCGCGCTTTTTCTGGAGACTCTTCTCGACATTATCCATACTTTCACCCTTCATCAAGCGCTTCGTGGCTTCATGATATTCCAACCCGAGCGCAGGGTTTGTGCCACCAATTTGGTCGAACATTTTGCCAACTTGCTTGCTATCACCACTCTCGAATACATTCAACATTTCTGATGAATCTAAACGGGTGTAATCACGGCTGACCGCAGCAACATTCACCTTGCGAATAATGCGTTCTAAGTCCTCGGATTGGCAATTATTACAATGAGGTGTTGCTTTGGCATAAGATGCCACACTTTTATAGCTGAGTGTAAATTCTTGCTCGCAATTATTACAGCGAAAATCATAGGCTGGCATCATTGCTTCCTTTTTATTTTAGTTGATGGAATTACTAACAGTCTATCACCATTCTATAAATATTGAATTAGTGCCTCTAAGTAATCAAGCATTAATCAAATTTTAGATAATTCCTATACACAATTTAGGAGTGAACAAGCTGTAATTGTTAAGATAATGATATCATGTAAATTAAGTAGTAGGAGCAGCAATCACAATGGAAAATACACATATTTTTGATCATATTGAAAATGATATGCCCGTCATCCAACCGAGCGATAATGAAGAAATTGGTAAAGTAGAATTTGTGCGCTATGGAGAAGGTGATAGCGTGGCTGATCTGCCAGAAATTGATACGATTGTCGAAGCACTCGCAAACGCACTCACTGGCAATAGCAATTACCCTGATGAAGTCTATCAACGCTTATATGCAGAAGGCTATATCCAAATTGAACGTGGCTTAGAACCTGATGCCTTTGCCTTCCCAAGCCAAATTGAGCGTGTGAGTGATGGTAAAGTTTATCTCACCGTCAACCAAGATAACTTACTCAAAGAGTAATATTTATCCTATAGCATAACAACAGTAAGGACATATCATGCGATATGTCCTTTTTTGATTCATCAAGAGCGTGGTGAACGTCCTGTTAAGCGTGTAAAGCCTTGATACCCCATCCAACGGAAGGGTTCTAAAGGAATCGGTGCAAAGGGTTGGTTGTACCATTCATGCTGATTTACCTCAGCCGTGTTACCGCCATAAATATCAACAATCACTTTCCCTGCAAGATTCGCTAATGTCACACCGTGTCCACTATAGCCTAAGCCATAAAATACCCGATTACGAAGGACACCAATTGAGCAATTTCGTTTTAGGCTAATTGCTAATGTACCTGTCCAACGATGTGAAATAGGCAATCCGCGTGCGCTTGGCAAATATTCAGTTTGGGTATCTTGCATTTTGGCAAATGCTGCTGCTGCATTTTTGCGATAGGCTGTTTGATTGTTATACAGATACGCATACGACTGATTGCTACCGCCCCCAAAGACGATATTGCCTTCTTGCGTCATGCTACTGTAAGAAATCCGGTCTAAATCATCAGAATATCCTGCTAGGCTGTGCCAGCCAACGTGGTCTTTTTGCTCATCTGATAAAGGCGGTGTCGCAAAAACATGCGAATGTAGCGGGAAAACACCTTTACGAAAATAACCGAGCTTGCCCGTATAGCCATTGGTGGCAAGCACAATCGCCTTCGCTCGCACTTGACCATGCGCCGTTGTTAGTACAATATCTGCGCCTTCATTGACCGATAATACAGGGGTATCTTCATAAATTTGTACCCCTTGTTCTTCAAGAATCGGCTTGAGTGCGCGGATATATTGTGCGCCATTAAGTTGACCTTCGTTCATATCAACAGTTGCGCCATAAACATTCTGTAAATTGATATGCTCACGGATTTGATCGGCAGTGAAAAATTGCACAGGCACACCTATCGAATTAAGATGTTCAACCTCTTGATGCGCTTTCTCGGCACGTTCCGCATTGGTGAACACTTCCATTGAGCCATCACGCCGATAACTCACATCTAAGTTATGATCTTTGATGATGCCTGTAATCATATCAATGCCTGAATTGGTGAAATCGTAGACGCGCTTGGTCATCTCGTCGCTATGGTCAGTGATGCCATTAATCCAATTGAGCATCATACCGCCATTGCGTCCACTTGCACCGTTCGCCAGTGCTTTCGCCTCTAAGATGACACAGCGTTTTTCAGGGAAATGTTTGCTGAAATGATATGCTGCTGAAATCCCTGTAAAACCACCACCAATAATCGCAAGGTCAGCAGTAGTATCTCCCTTGAGAGGGACGTTACGGCTATAATCAGGCGTGTAAGATGCCCACAATGAGCGATTTTCATCAATATCCAGCGATTCCCAACTGGTTGGATAAGTCCACCACGAAACACCCTTTGCCAATTGGAGAGATAATTGTTCTAAGCGTGCTGCAAATGTTTGATCTGTCATTGGGAATCCTTTTTGATCCTGTGATACTTAAATACTAGAGTATTTGTAGGGAATGGTCATGTAGAGTCTGGAAAATACTTAAAAATAAATAGAGCTATCAATAGACTAGAAGATGTGTAGGGGCGTTGCTCTGTCTGCGCCCGCCCAGTGGGAGGACATAAAGTCCATCCCCTACACTCTATAAAAACTTTTAGGACATTACAATAGGATACGCCCGTAGAAAATATTAAAAAGAATCGGCGCAAAGG
>JBAUIA010000375.1:0-2522 GCA_049680565.1 Phototrophicaceae bacterium | reverse complement strand
ATACGGTATTGCTTTGATAAATTATCGATGCGGATCATGGTCGTCATGAAAAGGCTACTCTTTGGGATATGAGTTATTTGGGTGTAAACACTTACTTATTATGTGGTTTTTGTGTATATAATTGTTTAGGTATGGTCATAATTATCACAAGCTGTATTATACATTATAAGCCAATCAATATAAGGTAAAGACTTCTATGTGTGGTATTAGTGGTGAATTCCGATATGCAGCACGCCCAACAATAGCAAATTGGGAGGCGATTGTAGATTTAGCAATACGTCGTGGTCCTGATGATAAAGGCTTATGGAATGAAAATTCCCATTGTACTCTCGGATTCCGCCGCTTGGCAATTCTTGATTTATCGCCAACAGGACGACAACCCATGCATACACCCGATGGACGTTATGTACTTGTCTATAATGGAGAATTGTATAATTTCCAAACACTACGCCGTGAATTAGAACAGCAAGGGATTCGTTTTCGTTCGACAGGGGATACTGAAATCGTTCTCTATGCGCTTGCGATGTGGGGGACGAATGCCCTCAATCGCTTCAATGGTATGTTTGCCTTGGCTTTTTATGATACACAAGAAAAAACATTATTATTAGCACGCGATCACGCGGGAATTAAACCACTTTATTACTTAAATCATGCAGATGGAGTTATGTTTGCCTCTCAGTATAATCAACTCTTAGCGCATCCTTGGAGCGATAATTTAGAGGTGTCGCCAGAAGCCTTAGCAAAGTATTTTGCACATTATTATATTCCAGCCCCATTAGCACTGTACCAAAAGACACACATGCTTGAAGCGGGTACATGGTTACAAATCAGACAAGATGGTACACAACAGAAAGAACGTTATTATGAGTTCGTCAATCAGCCTGCTGCGATATTTGGTGGAGAAGCCATTGAAGCAGTTGATGCTGCGATTACAGATGCTGTGAAACGTCAAATGATTAGTGATGTGCCACTCGGAACATTTCTATCAGGTGGAATCGATTCCCCGGTGGTGACAGCAAAGGCGAGAGAGATTTCTAACCATGATATTTTCTCGTACAGCATTGGTGTTCCGGGTTTTGCGGGTGATGAATCACAAGACGCGAAGCGATATGCTGATGAAATTGGTGTTATACAGAAGATTCGTAATTTTGATTCTAATATTGCCTACCAACAACTGCAAACAGTCATGAGTGCTACCACTGCGCCATTTGCTGATTATTCATTATTTCCAACAATGATGGTCGCAGAAGAAGCGCGGAAGGATGTGACTGTTATTTTATCAGGCGATGGTGGCGATGAAATGTTCTGGGGATATACCCGTTCATTCAATATTTTACGTTATACTCAGTTATATAATTTGCCTCATTTTTCTCGTAAGATATTAGCAAAACTTGCGAGTCGTGTTGGTGGTCATTATTTTGCAAGTGTTGCTGGAATAGAAGATATGCGCGCATTTTTTGCAAAGAGCCACAATAGTTTCCCCATTTCATGGTTTGACCGTATTATGCCTGAAATCAGCCAGCATCGTACGCCACCTATTAACTCAAATCCCATTTCTCTTGGTCGTAATGATGTAGCGAATTGGTTACGTAAGGCGGAGTTTGAACATTATTTACCAGAAGTGTTGATGAAGGTTGATCGTGGTAGTATGTACCATTCATTGGAAGTACGAGTGCCGTTATTAGATCGTGCGGTATTAGATGTAGCACAATATGTTGATTGGAAAACATGTGTTGATCTCGATTTATATCAGGGGAAATTACCCCTACGCAAAATTTTAGCTAAGCATGTGAAGCATCAGACAACAAAAAAACTAGGATTTACTGTTCCTATGGAGGATTGGCTACGCACATCCTTGAAGGATGTATTTGAAGAAACAGTTCTGACACGCGATAGTATCATGGGCATACCTATCAATAACATACAATTGCGAGCATTCTTTCAGGCACATTTAGATAAAACATATAATGCACCAGGTCCTTTATGGTCGTTGTTGAGTTTAGCACTTTGGGAAGATGAAAATATTAAAAATCATGTAGGGATTAAGGTATAGAAACGTTTTTGGGTATAGTGCTATACTAGGAGTCCATGGGAAAATGGGAACAACGGAACAGAAAGTGTACATAAGCAAAGTTTAAATGTTTGAAAAAATTAGAATATCAATTGACTAGCAGGGTGTTTATACAAGCTCAAACAAAAGTTGAAGCCCACCCCTGCCAGTCTTGAAGCCCTAGAGACTATCAATTTTGAGGGCTACAAAAGGCTTGATTTTAGGTGTAAAATAGTGTTAAATAAGTAAAGTTATTCAACTATATCTGTCCCCATTTCTATCCCTAAATCTGCCTCCTTTTTCGCCCATTTCTAGCTTATGATAATGGCTATTATCAATATCTAGAACTGTGGTAAAATAGGAAAAACAAAGGGGTGCTCATGAAAACTATCACCGTCAAAGCACGGGCTGACAAAGACGGTATTGTCCGTCTGGAAATACCCACACAGCAAGCTGATCAAGAACTTGAGAT
>JBAUIA010000374.1:0-3715 GCA_049680565.1 Phototrophicaceae bacterium | reverse complement strand
TAAGATAAATTCAATCATTCAAAACAATTTAAATTAACATGAACAATGCCCAGATTTCTCAATAAGACCGTCCTGTAAGGCATCTACAAGCATTTATATTGTCGTTGCCCGCTTTCTAGTAGATGCTAACACTAAATGGGTTTAAGTTTCTGCCAGAAATCATCTAATGATACAAATAACGCTATTATAGGTCACTAAGATAATTGATACTGCTAGCGAATTAATTTTACTCGGATATGTTTACTGCAATGTGCTGTAATGATAATCTATTTTAGAGGTGCATCATGGTGAACCCACCCAGATCATGAGACATAAAAAGAACACCGCTTACACGATGTTCTTTCACCACCCCCAACATGTATGCACTCTTAACAGCTAGCTAATTATTCTTCGTAGCTTTCATAATCTGCCAACGAGCTAATCACCTCAAAACGCAGGACGTAGGTTTTACCTTCAAGTTGTGGCGCATTAACTTGGAATGCACAATCGCTAGTGCGGTACACGCCAATTTCGCCATTAGTAGCAATTGCGCTACCATCACAAGGCGCATCCGCCATATCATTTGCTTGGAGCACAAAGATACCTGTACTTTCAACTGTGATGGTGTAAATATCGACCCCACCCTGTCCGTTTGCGTATACAGCAATAGGTGCGCCAGCATCGAAACGATTAATACGACTATCAAGCGGTACGAATGGTTCATCTTCCATTTCTTCTACCATCTCGACAGGTGCATCCCCTGGAATGTCAATGGTATAAGTGTAGTTACAGGCTTCTATACTATTGGGGTTGATGAATGCCAAGTATATATCTTGTCCAGACGTAACATTAAAACTGAACGTAAATATAGACGAACTACCAGGGTCTCCTAGATAGTTCCCACTATTATTGTTGAATGCACTTGTATTAAGTGGTGCGCTTAATGCTACTGGATGTAGATTGACATCCCCTCCGACAATGCAATCAGTTGACCATGTTACTGTTGCACAGCCTGATTCACCTGCCGCAAACGGACCTTCCTGAGCAAAGGCATACGTTGTACCAGAGTTAAAATCACCTGGGAAACCTTTGTTATTGGCACAACTTGAAGCAGGAGAAATGCGGAAGATGCGTCCTTGTATTGTGTCTGATGTATTAACGCTCCCTGACCCGTTAACGACAAAAGCTGTGACAAGAAATGCCCCAAATGAGAAAATCGTGATGAGTAGAACATAGCGTACAAGTTTCATATGAAATCCTTTTTTGTAATTTAAGATAACATAATCTTACATTACCCCATAATTTTGGCAAATCAGTAAAGAGTAAAAACAAGATAGACGTTGTTGGGAAAATAATTCTTATTCTTACTTTTCTTACTTAGCACTCAATACACAGCACTCAATACAAAAAATCTTGTTAAGTGCTTTCTTTACGCTCACCGAGGTGGCTTAAAATTAATTGCCTAACATCAGTTAGTAAGAAAATTTACTTCACACGCATCTACGTAAATAGTAAAAAAAGGTTCAAACTATTCAGATATAAGTAAATGCTTTTATCCAGATAAAACCTTTCACTTGTATTTAGAGAATGACTATGTTAATTTTTGAAACTATGACAAAACAAACCGTGAAGCCAAGCCAATCTATGTGTAGCATGACCGAAGCAAATGCGCTCGGATTTTTGGTATTGGCAGGGAAGTAACGTCTTTTATAGTGACGAAACCTGACAAGAGTAAGCCAAAAATCGGCTTGCTCTTTTTATTTGTCACAGCCACATCTTTGGAGATCACATGGTAGTTACGATTAGCAAGGCATTACAACAACAAATTTTTAAGCAAATGGAAGCAACTTTCCCAAACGAAGGTGGTGGTTTTCTATTCGGCACAATCAACGATCACAGCACGCAAATTATCGATGTTATTCATATTGAGAATGTCTTTGAGACTGAAGAACAATATCATCGCTATGCAATGACACCGCAAAATTGGGCGCAGATGGAAGATGAAGCTGATGAACGTGGTTTACAACTTGTAGGCTACTATCATAGTCATCCCAATCACCCAGCGATTCCGTCTACATTTGATCGTGACCATGCCCTACCGAATTTTGTTTATATTATTACATCGGTGATAGATGGACAAGCAGATGTGCAGCTTGCATGGTTGCTGTCAGAAGATCGCCAACAGTTTAATCCGCTTACACTTGATGTGGATGCAGGAGAATAATATGACAACAGAATGGACGCAAGCAGATAGTGACTTATATCGCCAATTATCTGCCATTGCTGTGCCAGCGCGTGCCGAGCAACTGGCAAGCCTATTAACGCTTATCCCATTTGCTGAAGATGATAGCTTCACCGTTGTTGAATTAGCCTCTGGCGAAGGTCATTTATCGGCAGCCATTTTAGAAGCCTTCCCCAATGCACATATTCTCGCGCTCGATTTTGAATCCTCGATGCGAGAAATCACAGCGACGCGCTTGGCTGCTTATGCTCATCGTTTTGACGTAAAAGCCTTTGATATTTTACAAACAGATTGGTTCGATTTATTAGTAGGCGCAGATTTAGTTGTATCATCATTATGTCTTCATCATCTTGATGATATAGGTAAACAGACACTATTTGCTGCAATTCAAGCGCGTTTATCGGATAAAGGTGCATTACTAATTGCTGATTTAGTGTTACCAAAAAATGGATGCGCTCAAGAATTATTTGCCAGTACATGGGATCGCATGGCAGAATCAGCATCTATTGAAACCACCTTATCACGCGATATTTTCCAATTATTCGTTCAAGAACAATGGAATATCTATCGTTACCCTGATAATTTTGACAAACCATCTCCAATATATGAGCAACTACAATGGCTTGATACGGCTGGATTTAATATGGTCGATGTGTTTTGGTTACAAGCTGGTCATGCGATCTATGGTGGTTATAAAAACTCGCAAGCAAGGGGTTTAGAATTTGAGAATTGCCTGAGTATTGCTCAGAAGGTGTTAAAAGAAGTGTAAGTTTTACATCACTCAATCATTCATATAACAGACATAATACCCATTAGGAGAAACCATAATGCCACAAATTAAAATCCCAACACCACTTCGTGCTTATACCAATAATGAAGCTAAGGTTGATGCAACTGGTGCAACTGTTGCAGAAGCGCTTTCTAGCCTTGTTGCTCAATATCCTGAATTGGAACAGCATTTATTTAGTGAAGGGAAATTACGTAACTTTGTCAACGTTTTCCTCGATGATGAAGATATTCGCTTTTTAGACGGTGTCGATACCGAGCTAGAAGCTGATGATAATTTACGTATCATTCCTAGTATTGCAGGTGGTTGCTAGGTCTTATGATAAGCATTCGTCCTGCTACAGCAAATGATATTGATGCAATTGTTCGCGTTCATATTGATAGCTGGATTGCACAATTCACACCATTTTTGAGTGCGCAACAAGTATTGCTCAAAGAATTGGATGAAGGTAAGCAAATCAAGCTGTGGCAGGCACGTTTTGCAACAGAAGAAGGCATATCCCGAAAAACCTTCGTCGCTGAACAACACAATCAAGTGATTGCATATATCACAGGACGAGATTCCGATGGTATTGCCGATGCAGAATTACATCAGATTTATGTACAGACAAATAAACACCGTCTAGGCATTGGCAGACGATTGGTGGCTGAATTAGCGAAAAATTATCATCATCAAGGCAAAAAATCGCTATTTGTCTGGGTGATGAC
>JBAUIA010000373.1:0-2637 GCA_049680565.1 Phototrophicaceae bacterium | reverse complement strand
ACTCGGCTGTGTCTGTAATCACGCCATCAAGATCGAAAATAAGCCCTTTAATTGACATTTTTTACGTATCTCCATTTTTAATTTAAACGTTTAAATAATTCTATCATATGGATTATCTTATACGAAGAATGAAAATGGAGACAACGGATACTGTTGACGAATTAGGCAACCTTCTGTTGCAAAAAATATGGAGCAATCGTGAGCGGGTGTGACGGAAGTAGTCAAGCGGTGAGAGTGTTAAGCAGCGATACCAAATAGCCCATCAATGAACTGGTTTTGTGCTTGGATATTGTGTTTTCCAGCACATTTAACTTGACCTTTTCGTATCATGTTCATCGCTTCGTATCCCTGCAAAGTTCGCCAAGCTGTAATGTATGAGAAGAAGCCCAAGCCTGGTTTGACACGACGCTTGATGAAACGATGATCCTGTTCAATGCGATTATTCAGATACTTGCTGGTTCGATACTGACAACTGTTGGGTAGCAGGTTCTCTTGTTTAAGGTCGGCGACAGCACCCGGATAAGAGGCATTCTGATCAACATTAATCACTCGTGGTTTAGTCACATGTGAGCGCCCTAATACCTGTCGAAAGAAACGTTTGGCGGCACGTTTACTGCGAGTTTGATTCAACAAGAAATCAAGTGTTTGCCCAGTCGAATCGACAGCCCGATATAGATACATCCATTGTCCACGAACTTTGATATAGGTCTCATCTACGCGCCATGAATCGTTACTTTGTTTCAAATGGGGGCGCATCCGCTTCTCTAGTTCGGGTGCAAAACGTTGAACCCAACGGTAAATTGTCGTGTGTACCACGCTCAATCCTCGTTCTGACATCATTTCTTCCAAATCTCGATAGCTCAGAGCATAACGCAAGTACCATCTCACGCACAATAAGATGATTTCTCCTTCGTAATGATGCCATTTGAAAGGATTGCTCATAGATTTCCATAATCGATTGGTTATTTCAGGCAAAGGTTACATCATAATTCGATCATCCAATCTTTGCAACAGAACCATCCCCCTAGACAATTTAGAACTTGTTGCATAATATATATAAAATGTTATTCTATTATTAACTAAAGTTATGCACTTTTGGCAGAAAACAAAATCCGAGTTTAAGATAAGGTTACCACAACCAATCGAAAGCTCGGATCATGTTGCAAGCTATTGTAGAGAATAATCGGATATTGAGCCAGTTTTTAAGCGAATTTCGAGATGCGTTTGCCAATAAAGCGCAGTTTCGCCACTTTCAGCATTACGTAATTGCATTGATGATTTACTTGGGCGATAAGAATTTGTCAGGTCTAAGTCGAGCGATACCCGATGGTCGTCATGAAAGTAGCCTGTATCGTTTTCTATCTCAAGCGAAATGGGATACCCATAAGGTCAAACAGGTTCGTTTGGAGCAATTGAACCGCAAGGCGCGTCGGGCGTTGGCAAAACAACAGCGAAACGGCAAAAAAGCGACGGTATATCTGATTATTGACGATAGCTTGGTTGAGAAAAGTGGCAAAACAATGGCAGGTGTGGCGAAACATCGTTCACACAAAGATAAAAAATCGGTGTTGGGTCACGTGTGGGTGAGCGCCCAATTGGTTGTGGCAGGGTCAAGCTATCCTTTAGACTGGTGCTTATATCGTCGTCAAAGTGAATGCGAAGCCAATGGTGTGCTCTTTCGCTCGAAACCGCAGATTGCACTTGAGATGATTAAACAGTATCAGCCTCTGCCCAACACAGAAACGGTGGTCTTGACCGATAGCTGGTATGCTAACCAAGACTTGATTAAACTCTGTGGCAAACGGGAATTTCATTACATCGGGGCAGTAAAATCTAACCGTAAACTGAAAGTCGGACACCACAATCAACAAGTTCAACAATGGCGAGCTGTTCTGCCCAAAAGTGCCTTTGAGCGCGTGAAGCTCAAAGATGAACGCTACAAGGTCTGGACAGTCGTAGGGCAGTTGAGCTGTGGACAAGCTGTAAAAGTAGTCGTCAATCGACGCATTGGGGTCAAAAAGTGGCGCTATCTGGTTTGTACGAATACGAGCCTTGATGCCCAAACTATTCTGGCAACTTATTTCGTGCGGTGGGAAGTCGAGAATTTCTACCGTGCTGCTAAGTTCATTCTGGGATGGAGTGACTACCAAATGCGCAAATTGGAGGCGATTGAGAATCATGTCCTGTTGATGATGGTTACACACGCTTATCTAGAGATACAACGTCAGGATGCCCTTGAACAGTCCACCGAGAAGGATACTTCTTTTACACTCGGTGACTTACAACGAGAGCATCAACGCTTGGCACAACGCTCACTCATCGCCCTTGTTTTCTCACTCGCACAACAAGGGCTTGAACTGAATGACATCTATGAGCGGCTTGCTGCCTAAAAACTGCATAACTTTAGTGTTTAATAAAGTATGCTCAATAGCATCAATGTTCTTTATGATGGCACTCTTCATCATCATCTCATCGATCAGTGCGCAGACCCGCTCTTTAAGTACAACTTTTGCTGACAATAATGGCTGTGATGGTGGCAATATGTTTGACATTACCACCACAAATGCGATTACGATTACCAGTTTTGATATCAACACAAATGGTGGTGCCGTATCAGTTTATTATAAAACAGGGTCT
>JBAUIA010000372.1:0-25552 GCA_049680565.1 Phototrophicaceae bacterium | reverse complement strand
GCACAAGTAGCACCCAGCCCATTCTTGACGATTACCGTATCCGACAGCCCTATAGAGGCACTTGCTTATAGCCCCGATGGGTCACGGATTGCAACAGGCGGACGCGATTATATCATCCGTGTATGGGATACGCTTACGGGCGATTTAGTGATGGATACCGAAGGGCATACGGATTGGATTACGGATCTCATTTTCACACCTGACGGCACACAATTAATCTCCGCAAGCCGTGATAATAGCATTCGCCGTTTTGATGCAAGCACTGGCGCACTCTTAACGGTCATCGGACAACACACAAACGATGTAACTGCCCTAGCCATCACCCCCGATAATCGTTATATCCTCTCAGGCGGACGTGATGATATGCTCAAATTATGGGATATTGAGTCAGGCATGCTGCTAGACTCTCGCCATCATCTGGAATCTGTTTGGGATATAATCATCAGTCCATCAGGCTCACACATTGCATCAGCAAGTGATAGTGGTGAGATTCATTTATGGCGCATTATCGACAATCAACTCATTTTGCAATCAACAATCACAGCGCATGATGATGCTGTAACAGCCCTAACTTTTTCCGTAGATGACGACCATTTATTGAGTGCCAGCATTGACCGCCGTATCCGTTTATGGGATGTCAACCAAGCTAATCAACCCATAGCGACATTTGTTGGGCATCAATCCTCGATAACAGGGATCAGTTTTACACAATCACCTAATCATATCGTATCAAGCAGTTTAGATGGCACACTCCGTTTGTGGGATACCAGCACAGAGCCAGCCAGCGATCATATTATATCTGTGAGTGATAATCCAATGACTCATCTCATATATGCACCTGACTATACGCAATTAGCTATGGGTGGTATCAGTGGCACACTTCAATTATGGGATACCACAGCAACAGGTATTGAGAATCTCTTAAACATGCCAGCAGCAGCCCCAAGTACCCACACACAAACGATTACGCTCCCTTCATCGTCACAAGCACTACTGAGTATGCCTAGCATCAGCGTGGATAGCACATTGACTACATTTCCGTTAGGCGGAAATAGTTGGGTCATTGATCCTTGGGAAACCTTAGTTGGGCATTTTGAAGGCACAGCATGGCTCAATCAGTCAGGGAATGTCGTGCTGGGTGGACATTCTGAAATGCCTGATGGGACAGATGGCATTTTCAACAATTTGTATGACCTTGGCATCGGTGATGATATTTATGTACAAGATGCAGACATCATGCGCCGTTATGTTATTGTTAATATTAAATCAGTGGATTATCGGGATATTCGGGTTGTGATGCCAACACGATTTAACCGCTTGACGCTCATCACCTGTGATATTCCAAGCTACGTTTCGGAGCAAAATTTGTATTACGAACGCCTTGTCATCATTGCAGATGAATTGCCATAAACGACAAGCTATCCACTGTTTATCAGGCATAATCTGGACGTAATACAATTGCATGATTATCATACACAATAGATAACGTCTTAGGAGTAGCAAGTCCATGAAGCGATTGAGTCTTATTGTAAGTTTTGTTTTATTGTTAGTGACAGGTATCAGCAGCAGCCAAACCCTAGAGCGTCCGCTTATTTTACCCTTTCAAGACCCGCCGAGCATTGACACATGGCTCTTAGGTCAAGCGTATGGCAATACCACAGGCGCGTATCGCTTTGGCGATCAATGGTACAGCGCAGGGCAAGGTCTGCACTTTGGCTTAGATTTTTCTGCGCCATGTGGCACACCGCTTGTCGCTGTTGCTGATGGCACGGTTGCCTTTGTCGATGATCTCAACTTTGGGTCAGCACCTCATAATGTCATCCTACGGCACGAGGCACTGGGCTTAACGACCCTCTATGGACATTTACAAAATCGGGCACCCTTAACCCAAGGTGCAGCTATCGCCCAAGGTGATTTTGTCGGTTATAGTGGCGACCCTGATGGCACTTGCCAATCACGACCCCATTTACATCTCGAAATTCGCTCACTCGATTACCGCACAGCCTTGAACCCTGTTGATTATATTGATGCAAATTGGAATACACTGGCACTCATTGGTAGTTTTAGCAGTCGTAATTTCCAAATGGATTTAGATAATCCAACTCAGTGGCAAACACTCGATGACCAACCCAGTGTGGCGTTCGGGGGACGGATTCTGAATAATTATACTGCTCCTTTCCCTGCTGCGGAAAATCCACCAGCAAATCCCTTACTAAACCGTCAAGTTGCGCCAATTGCTCCTGATGCAAACGCCACATTAGATGTATTCAATACATCAGGCTGCTGTTGGGAACAATGGTGGCATCCAACTAATGCTAATCAGCTATTTGCAATTGATGGTTTACCCAATCAACGTGCCAATATTTTTCAGTATGATGCACAAGGCAATAATTTAGGGATCGTCAGCAACGCACCACCCCCCTTTTATTCACCTGATTATAGTCATACTGTGCGCCCTTTCGGCAATACGATTCAATTACAAAATACCGTTACAGGGGATACATGGTCAATTGAAACTGATATGGCAATTCCTAGCATCAACACCGATAACACGCGCCTTTTGTGGGTTGTTGATGGCGGTGATAGCATTCCGGGGCAAAATGAGCCAAGCAATACAATTCTCATCAGTGATATGCGCGGTGAAACGCTAGAACTTTTATTTGCTGAAACAGGCATAGATGCCATGTGGCTTGATGACACACGGTTGTTGCTTAGTATTGGTGATCGTCCATTTACGCAACTTGATATTTACGATGTCGAAACACAAACACGCTATACACTAGGGCGATGGTATCGTCCACGCGGATTTAGTATCGCGCCAAGTGGCAATCGTTTGATGTTCTATCTAGCGTACCAACCCAATCCTGCGGATAACGGTGTTTATTGGATGGACATTGCAGAAAATGCGCCTCAAAACCGTGTCGATTGGTTTGGGGCATATCGTTGGCGTGATACGGATTCATTGTTTTATATTCCATTTGATGCCAATACAAATACCCATCAATTGATGATCTATGACATCGCCACAGATACAAGTCAAGCGTTGACCAATCCTGACGTAACACCTTTTACAATTATGGATGGACGCTGGTCTGTGAATGCGGATGGCACGAACATTTTATTCCGCAACGCAAATGATCGTAATTTATGGATGATTCGCATCCCAACCCAATAAGCCAGCGACGATGCACATTATCCGTCAACGCCTTAGCCAAAACACGCTTGCCCTCTTATTGAGCAATGGGGGTAGTGCTGTCTTATCATTTATGCTTTCAGTGATGATAGGGCGCGTTTTGGGGCAAGATGGTTTAGGGATTTACGCAACTGTCCTCGCATGGATTTTCCCCCTCAGCCTTATCACAGAATTTGGGCTAGGGACACTGATTACCCGTGATATTGCACTCAAGCCAGAGGATAGTCATGCGTATTTGCGTGCATCTATCCTCGCACGCTTGGTGATAGGCGGTGTGATAACACTAATTATTTATAGTACCGCCCCTCTCATCAGCCAAGATATACATATCGTGAGAGGCTTACAGATTGCCTCGCCATTGATTATTATTTTGCCTTTTTATAGTAGCTTTACCGCTATTTTTCGTGCCAAGCAAATCATGCAACCGATCACTTGGCTCAATCTGGGGATGCTTATCAGCCAAGTATCACTGACAGGGCTTGCATTCTGGTATGGGGAAGATATTGAGAGCGTCTTAATCATCAATACGCTTACATCATTTGTTCAGCTTTTTGCTGCATGGCTTGTTTATCGACGATGGTTCTATGAGCCTAGTCAGCAAATCATCCCATTGCAAACCTTATTGGTAGCAGCAACACCTTTTGCGATTGCTGCCGTTTTAGCTGCAATACAATCTCGCATTGCCATTATCTTATTAGAACAATTCACAAGCACTAGCGATGTTGGACTGTATACGGCTGCTGCCCGTTTCATTGAAGCAGGTCGGATGCTACCCCATGCCTTTTTCGATGCCCTATTCCCTGTCCTAGCAAGTCTCGCCACTATCCCACATGAACTCAAGCGGATGTTTCAGCGTGTGTTAGTTGGCTTAACAACCTTTGGCATTGCATTTGCTGTAGTGATAAGCTGGATTTCATTACCACTCCTCACATTGACCTATGGGCAAGATTTTATCAGTGCGCGTTCAATGTTGATTATTTTGGCGTGGAGTTTGTTGCCGATGTTACTCAAAGGAGGACGTACACTTTATTGGTATGCCGTTGGGGAAACAATGTACGTTAATCTCGTAACAGTGGGGGTAATCATTATTCAAGTCATCGCAGCAATCTGGCTCATCCCAAGCTATGGTGCAATGGGTGCAGCATGGGTGATGGTCATTGCTGAAACAAGCGCTGTCATTTTATTATTTGCACGACGGCATTAAGCACGCTTCCACCAAACACCTGTACATTCAGGGACGATAATATTTTTATTAGCAACAAGTTGATCTGCCATCGCATCCCCAAAGAAAAAGCGCATCAATTCATCTGCTTCTGCAACCGATTCAAATTGATAATCCGTCCGAATCCATTGATACTCATAGCCATGCACATCTTGCCAATACGCATATAATGCTGCAAGTTCTGGTGATGGCGCTTGCGGTTTACGATTGCCTGTCCCCATTGTTTCAATTAAAATCATCGTACCATCGGGTTTAACAATCCGTTGCATTTCAGCTAGCATTTTATCAACTTCTTGTTGCCATGTTTGTGGATACCACCCCATGACATGCCCAAAACTCCACCCTTCAACCACAATATCCGCACTATGATTTGCAATCGGCATCTTACGATTATCAGCTTGTGTAAAAGACCAATTTTCCATGCCTGTTTCATGTAAAACACGGTAGCCTTCTTGGAGCATCGCAGGGGCAATATCAAACCCATGAATAGATTGCACAAGTACAGACATAATACGGGTTAAGCGTCCTGTTCCTGCACCAAACTCAACCACTGTCTCACCTGAAAATGGATGGATGTCCATTAATGACTGAAAAAGATTACCCCGTTGATCTTCACGAGAGATAAGCCGTTCATAACGGGCTGCATCGCTTTGGTAAATTGTTTCAAAATGATCGGGCATTGTGCGTTAATCCGTTTGCTTATTACGATATTGGTGCATAATAGGTGCAGCGTGTCTAAGTACAGCCCGACAAGCCTCGCGTAAGGTTGCGCCATTCCCTGCTCGGATAACTTTATTATTATCGGCAGTCAAGCGAGCTTGTACACGCTTTGAAGCTGTTTCAATAGGACGATACGTGATTAAAATTTGCCAAGCCCCTTTAAATGCCATATCAGTGGAATTGACTAAGGTGCTAAATACCTCATAAGTTGGTGTATCTAACACATTATCATCAGAATAATTAATGGGGAGACGTGATCTCGCATCTGATGATTCCATAAAATGATGATTATGTTCAATCAGCGCCCATAAATCCATTAATGCTATCGAAAAATCAACTTTATCAGTGACTTTTTCCATATCTGCACCCCATGTTAATGAGGCATCCCAACCAATATAATGTTCCAAGGGATGAATAGTCAGTCTGAGTGTCGCATCGGCACTATGATGGCTATGAATGTAGCCTACAGTCGATTCCCATGCGTACCATAAATGCTTCGGACGGGCTGGCTTTGGGCGATGTGCTTGTGTTTGTTCATCATTCATAAAAAATTCCGTGATTATAAAAGAAAAAGCCTGATGCTAAGGATAACATCAGGCTTAAAGTTGTTAAAGAGGTTTTAAAGCTCAATCACAGTTTCTTGACCATCAATTACAGCCGAGAACTTGAGATTCACACCTTTTTTACGGCTACTGCTAATATTGACTTCTGTCCCTGCTGGTGGATTTGTTTTGAGCAAGAAATCTGCCAAAGGTTCACGCAGGCTACGACGAATAATACGGCGCAATGGACGCGCACCATATTCGGGTTCATCATTGAGCGATAACAAGTATTTGACGGCTGCATCAGTGAAGGTTAAGGTCAAGCCCCGTTCAACTGCTAATTTTTGCTCTTTCTTGAGCAAGAGCCACATAATTTTTTCGAGATCATCGTCCCCAAGGGCATTGAACATCACCACTTCATCCAGACGGTTGATAAATTCTGGGCGCAAATATTGATCGAGTTCGGAGAGGACTTCTTCTTTAATTTCTTCTGTCAAATTGGGTACAGATAAATATTCTGAACCAATGTTACTGGTCAAGATAATGACTGCTTCACTAAAGCGCGTTGTCACACCACGACCATCTGTCAAACGACCTTCATCAAATAGCTGGAGTAAAATATCCATCACACCTTGATGTGCTTTTTCAATTTCATCAAACAGGATAATGATATACGGTTGCTGACGTACTTTCTCGGTTAGTTGCCCACCATCTTCACTACCAATGTAACCTGTTGGCGAGCCAAGAAGGCGGTTAACACTATTTTCTTCTTTAAACTCCGACATATCGAGTGGGAAGACAGCATCTTCACTACCAAACATGAAATCAGCGAGTTGTTTCGCAAGTTCCGTTTTACCCACACCTGTAGGACCTAAGAATAAGAATGCACCAATTGGACGTTTAGGGTCTTTAAGACCAACACGCGCTGTTTTGATGGCACGACTAACCACCTCAACAGCATTATCTTGCCCGATAATATTCTGCTTGAGAATATCATCCATCATGGCATAACGTTCTCGCTCATCTTCACCCAATTTACTAACAGGAACACCTGTCATTTTACTGAGTGCAATGGTGACATCGACAGAATCAAGAATGCCATCATCTTCCATATCAGGGCGGAAGCCTAAATCTTGCAAACCAGCATTGTTGAGCATCGCAGCAGTACGATGAATGAGGCGTTTAGCTGAAAGTGGCAAAGGCGTTGATGATAAGTAGCGACGTGCCAAATTTGCAGCTAATTTGAGCGCTTCTTCTTCTACTTCAAGATCATATTCACGTTCAATATGCGGTTTCATCACCTTTAGAATTTCGATGGTTTCTTCTGGTGTTGTTTCTTCCACACGGATCACTTGGCTATGTTCTACAATCGAGCTAACGTTAGCTATGCGTGCGTTATATTCTAATTCCGTCGTGGTGGCAATGATAATAGGATCATCATCTAAGAAGGCTTTTTGAATGGCTGCTGTTGCTTTGCCAAATTCAGCTTTAATAGGACCACCAAAGAATTTATGAATATGTGGCACAAAAAGAATCCCGTTTCGCGCACGGTTCAAGCCTGCACGCACCGTTTGGAGTTCATTATCAATGAGGTCTTTTTCATTAATTCGCACAAATTCCGTTAAGGCTTTAGGTCCTTTGCCTTCTGCCATCAATTGGGCAAGGCTATATGCCAAAGACCGTTTCCCAACGCCATCAGGACCGACTAAAATAATATGACGACTACTCATTTGCGATAAGATGCTAATCATCTCTTGGAGCAATTGCTCGCGGAAGTAGACAGCATCTAATTTGCCACCTTGAATTTTACCTACTAAGCCTTCTGTTGTACCACGATCTCGGATTGAGATGGCTTGGCTACTATCGGTATAAATATCTTCAATTGCTTTAGGCGTAATGCCTTCTTGACGAAGTAAGCCACTGGTACTCATCGAACTTTCTGACAGTACCTTGAGTGCATGGTCGGTATCAATGCGTACTTCGTGGGCAGCATTCGCCACACTGAGCGCTTCATCTAGCAAAATGATAATTTGGCGACTCAATGGTATCTTTTTAGCACCACGCGCAATAAAATCTAAATTGCCATTTTGGTCACGGCGATTTTGGATAGCGAGGCGCACTTGGCGCTCAAACTTCTCCATATCTAAGCCACGCTGATCGTTAAATACTTTAAACAAGCGTGCAGCAGCCGTGTTTGGACGGCGAATTAAAGCCAGTAGCAATAATTCTGGTTGAATTGATGAATGTCTAAATTCACTACTAAGTTGCACCGCATCATTCAATACGGCATCCATATCTTTGGACAATAAGTCCGGGTTTAGTGTCCCCACTGTTCCACGTCCTATCGTGTTTATTGATCGATTATAATTTTACTGTATCATGAATTCATGGTTTTATGATTTGAAAAACCCAAAAACTGATTGGTGTACGTCACTCTCATACGTTTGTTCTTATGATTGCGTTGCTAAAATTTGCTTATAGTAACCAATATTGTATCAGTTTTTTACACTTCACATCATAAATTATGATGTCAATCTATTGGGCTTCTAACATGACTGACAATGTTCCTAATGCTTGTGCCTCTCCGTGTAATATATCACAGATCGGTGTGTATGATTGTGGCAATGGACTATACGTAATAAAATGACTCGCGGTTGCTGGCAAATACAAGCTATCGAATGGTGACCATAATGCTACCACACTTGTTTTCATAAGTGGTAACTGACGAAGCAGTACGCTTTGTTGCGTATTATCGCGCACATTTTCGGTGAAAACGATCACATTATCGACAAATTGCGCTGCTTGAACAGCCGCAGCTATTTCTTCACTGGTGGGTTGCTGAGATACTGTGAGGAATTGCCAAGCATTGCGATTGCAAGCTAATCCTAATGTACTCCTACTAATAGGGTAAATCATGAGCGTTCTACCCGATAAGGGGAACATATTACCATTATCATGGACGCGCGTAATCCCTTGTTCAAACATCCGATCAATCAATGGCATATGATTCTCACGATCAATGCGTGTATCAGCTTGATTGGGGTCTAAAGATTGCCAATCAAAAATATTAAAGCGATCCTTTGCTTGTAAAATACGATTAACAGAAGCATCTATACGTGTTTCGGCAATGATACCTGCACGTACCGCATCAACAACAGCTTGCATCGCGTCAATTTGGTTTTGAGGGCTAATGTGAGCGCCCAACAAAATCAAGTCATTTCCTGCTTCAATCGCACGTATGGCTGCTTCAGCAGGGCTATACACTGTATCAATTGCATCCATATCCAGTGCATCAGTAATCACAAGACCTTGATAATTTAAGGTATCTCGTAGAATGCCATTGATAATATTACTTGATAAAGATGAAGGTGTATCCGATTCTGAATCAATCTGTGGGAAATAAATATGTGCGACCATCACAGCACCAGTATCCGCTTCTATCGCAGATATAAATGGCAATAATTCACGTTGCAACAAATCGTCTTGTGATAGATTGAGCAGGGGTAACTCCAGATGAGAATCAGCAACGGTATCCCCATGCCCCGGAAAATGCTTCACTGTTGCCATCACCCCGTTATCCTGCATGCCATCAATGACAGAAGCAATAATCGGTGATACCAGTGCGGGATCATGCCCGAATGAGCGCCGCCCAATAATAGGATTATCCAAATTGGTCTGCAAATCAGCAACAGGCGCAAGGTTCATATTGATGCCAACGGCGCGTAATTCTGTGCCGAGGGCTTGCCCAAATTCGTAAGCTAAATCAGGATTTTGGGTTGCAGTCAGCAAAGAAGGCACTGCCCAACGTGTAAAGCCTTCTTCGAGATGAGCAATGATACCTCCCTCTTGGTCAACAGCAATAAAAGCAGGTAAGCCATCATTGGCTACTAACGTTGATTGAATAGCATTGGTTAATTGGGTAATCTGCTGTGGCGTTTCTAAATTGGATGGGAGTAACACAACCGCCCCCGGTTGCCATGATGCCAATAGGTCTGTCGCTTCTATATTGAGTTGACTCCCAAAGAAACTCATGACGAACATCTGCCCTACTTTTTGTTCGAGAGATAATTGCTCAATTTCCGAATGCTCATCGTTTGTTTGAGCATAGACAGGCAGTAATGCAATCAGTAACACGGATACCCATAACAACTTATTCAGATGCATGGTCGTAATCCTTCCAAAAATGCTTGATTGCATTTCTTTCTTGGACGGTATATGTGTAAGTGCTTGGGCGAATTACTGAATGAGGGCACAACTGCTTGATCTCGTACAACATATCGAAAAATGCTAACACTGCCATAGCATCCCATGAACCACGTACATAGCCGAAGCTAATTTCATCCGTAAAATCAATGTAGACACTGAGCATGGGAATCGCTGGCAGTGTAATCCACATTGCCATTGTCACTTGCCCTTGCAGCACATAATCTATGACAGTCGTTGGTGACGGTAGCATAACTTGCGTTTTATTATCACGCAGCATAAATTTTGAGTTACATTCTTTAGCGCGTGTTAGTAAATAGTATATGCATTGAGCCATACTCCCTTTACTAATATTGACAAGATCAATTTCTTGAAGTTGTTCAGCACGACCTTCAAACACAGGTTGGAGATCATCCCAGAAATCAGGAATTTGCATATAATTTTCTGCTCTTAAATTATTCAACAATGGGTTTGATTATTTGCATTTTATATTAGTCATCCGTAGCGATAACCAACCATGTACGACCTGCATCCGTCGTTTGGAGTTGCCACTGCTCATCGACAATTGGATGTCCATCGGCATCCCGTTGCGGTTCACCAAAATCATCGACAGCGCTTTGGATCACTGTAATCATACCACTACCATCGACATTAAGATCAACAGCAGCATAGCTGAGTGCTTCGGCATCACAGCGTCCACTTATCGGGCGTGGATCATCGCAAACATGATGACTTTGCCATGTTAAGCCGTTATCATCTGACCAAGCCAGCGATTTTTGGTTTTTGATAATGATATTACGCTCATCTAAGCGTGTTACAGCATTCTCACAGTTAAAAGGTTGTGGCAAAGGCATTGTATCAGAAAATAAGATTTGCCACTCTGCATCTGCCGTGCGAATAGATGCAGTTTGGGTTTCAAAGCGTACTAAGCCCGCAACATAATCATAAATTTCGATTTGTAAGTCGGTTTCATCAGTTAACGCTATCACGCAAGCGCTATCTTCACCACCGGGGACACGCCCTTGCAGTGCAACATAATACACCCCTGCGATAGTTAGCGCTGCTGGAATCGTAAATACTAAAAAGAGAACGACACTGGCACGGTTAAAAAAGCCTGTTGGTTGTCCATCGGACATCGTATTAAAATCCGTTCTGTTCTACGAGCATAAAAAACATAAAATTTTCCCGTTCATTAGGGGTCATCAGTCGCGGACGCGCAAGATCATCAATGATGCCTGTGAATAATTCAACAGCGCGTAATTGACCCTCTGCAATATAAAGCGTATCAAGGAAGAATCGTTGATTCCCCCAAAAAGGCTGATCGAAATAAAAATTACCTAAGCCATAATGGATAAAGGCGGTTTCACCTCGTCGCGTCGGATAAAATTCAAAGGTTTGCGGCTTATGAGCTTGCGAGCCAATCACAACATCCGCACCAAGATTTGCAATCCGCCGAAAATCCAATTCCTGCGACGCTAGCGGACGATAATCTTCAACTTCAGTATATTGCACTGACACAATCAACACATCGACTTGTTGCGATAACTCTGGCAAGGTGCTTTCAAGCCAATCCCAATCACAATTAGTCGCACCACCGCGTATACCACCTAAAGCAGACGTATCTTCATTTGCAAGTGCATAATAAGGTCCGGCAGCATTACACGCAACGAGTGCAATTTCATTGCCATGATGTTCTATGATATAGGGTTGACGCGCTTGTTCAGTCGTTGCGCCACCGCCTACCGTTGTAATATCATTTGCTGCATACCACTCTAAAGTCGTTTGATAGGCAGCATATCCATAATCATTATTATGATTGCCTGTTAATTCAATCACATCGACATCTAAAATATTGAAAATTTCAAAGTGGGCTTGCAAGGCACAAAAGCTGCTCGAACCGCCTAGTAAATCGCCCGTTGAACGTGGGCAAGGATCAGCAAAAGAGACTTCGTTACTCATATGAAATATATCGCTGTGTGTCACATAAGGTTCAATAACTTCTGTTGCCCATATGATGCCATTTTCATTGAGTGCTTGACGGGTATTACGCGTCAAGGCTGTGACTCCGGATAGCGTCAAGCGCGTTAAGGTCGAGCGATCACCATTAAAGGGGTAATTTGTAAGCTGTGCCGTCACAGGGCGTTCATCCACCAAGACAATGCGGTATTGTAATGTAATTTGTGATAGCGGTAACAGCGTATAGGATGTCCGATTTTGCCACAAATAATCACGCAAGTTATCAGATGGTATCAACCGTGTGTCAGGATGTACATCTAGTGTCTCAGCGATTTCAGGTAGTAAAACAAGATTTTCATCATATACGCCATCCGCAATCGCTTGTAATGTCGCCAATGAAATGGATGTTTGTAAACTTGGAAAGGCAACAACAGGTAAAAGTAAGGGTTGATTATCAGTATTGAGTGGCACTAATTGCGTGGCTGTTGGATTAATAGCAATTGGTGTATTGGTTGCAAAGAATGACGGTTGAGAGGCTTGCGTCGGTGTTTCTGATGGTGTGACTTGTTCCCATGTTTCGGTATAAAAATCCATGTATTCGGTAATATGTGCTGACCAGTAAATATTATTATGCTCACCAACGGGGTGTATCATATACGTAAAATCAACACCGCGTTCGGTCAAGCGTTCAGCCATGATGTCAAGTCCATCAGCAGCAAAATCATCAATGCCACGATCTAGCCATAGGCGCATCGTCTCTATATCGGGACTCGTTAACGCTAAATCGAGCGGATTATCAGCAGGTTCAGCATGATAGCGATCAAAGAATGCGCTATGTCCGCCAACCGCACTGAATAAGTCGGGATTAGCAAAGGCAATTTGGTACGCCCAAAATCCACCGCGCGAAATACCACCAATTGCACGTTGATTGCGCTCGGTGCTAATTCCATATTTTTGCTCAACATCAGGCATTAATTCAGTGAGGAAGATATGATTCCATGAGAAAAAGTCAAACCGGTTACGATTAGCAATCACATTGCCGAAAGGCATAACAACAACAAAGGGCTGCATGTCCTCAGTAAGTATGCGCTCATCTAATAGACTTGGTAAACCTAAGCGTGTCCATTGTCCATCATCATCATTTGAACCGTGCATAAGATAAACAACGGGATAAACCTGATTAGCGTCATAGCATGGGGGCGTATAGACCGAATAGAACATCGCTTGCCCAACGGTACTGCTCGTATAAGATTCACGGGTTGTTGTACCGAGTGTTTCACAGGATGTGGATTGTGCTTGGATGTGCAGTGTTATGATAAACACAAGACAGAGTAGTAGGCGCTTCAATAGATATTCTCACAATCAAAAAAGACCTCATGACGAGGTCTCATAATAATTGAGAAATGAGGATTATTCTACAGGCGCTAATTGATCGTTTAGACGATAGCCAATCCCACGCACATTAATAATCAAGTCAGCATCTTGTCCTTCATCTTTGAGTTTGCGCCGAAGATTGCTGACATGCGGGCGAATCACTTCACGTGCTTCCGCTTCATCAACCGTGTAACCCCGTACTTCGCGGACAAGTTCATGACAAGGTACAACACGCCCACGATGTGCTGCTAAGTAGAGCAACAAATCAAATTCAGTTGGGGTGAGATCAATCGGTTTATCTTCCACCGAGATTTGATAGCGTCCCGTATGAACTGTTAAAGGACCTAATTGCATACTACTAGCGCTTGAATCTGGAATAATATTATCATAAATTTGACGATCCAGATTATCAGGGGGAGATGTATCCAAAGCTGCTGTTGCTGCTTCACGATCTGCGCGTGTTAGTTCAAATACATCCGTTTTAATTGCATCAAGCAAACGCCGACGACGACGCAAATTACGCGCTCGTTCAATACCGCGTGAAACACTCTGGCGAATATCTTGGCTAGAACTTGGTTTGATTAAATAATCATGTGCGCCGAGTCGTAAGGCTTCGACGGCTGTACCAAGGCTTGCATACCCTGTCATCAAAATAACAATGGCATCAGGTGATTGCTCTTTGATACGGCGTAATAACTCAACACCATCAATACCTTGCATACGAATATCGGTCAAGACAACATCATAGTCTTGTCCATTTACAAATTCGAGGGCTTCTTCCCCACTAGCCGCTTCGTTAACACTATAACCTACCCGTTGCAGTGTTTTACTAACAGAGTATCGATTTGGACCTTCATCATCGACCACTAATACTTGCGCACTCTCGACACCGTTCATAACGTCACATCCATGTATAAAGTAATCTCTCGAATTAATTATTCCTTACGGTATCTTAAGCATACAATAATTAATTTAGCTTCGCAAGTAAATTAGCGCCGATTTATTGAAATTTCACAATTTTAAAATAAATAATTGATTGAGATGTTTCATCTTGTGCAAATGCTTCCGCAATACACCATTGATTGGGCAGTATAATTGCAGCGATTGTATTACCACTTATTACAAGTGGCAAGCGATCTCTGACAAACCTTGGGATTTTGTTATCAATCAACCATTTTTTAATTTTTTGGCGGTGTCCTTGCAATCCTCGTGGCATAAACCGATCTCCTGCTTGACGTGTCCGCAAGCTAATCGGGGCATGAGTAGGCAAGCTAAGGCACGCATCATAATCATCAAGCACTTCGTATGATGCGATAAGTCGATAATCGCCTATCACAGTTTCACTAGGGATATGAATTGGCATGGTGTTTGTAATTTGCACATAATCATCAGTTGGTAAGGGTAAGGTTGTTGGCTCAATATAAATCGTATCGTAGCCTATACGCAGACGACAATCACCTTTAAATTCAGAAATTGCACCTACTTGTCCACTATCAATTACTTCTAAGGCGTGTTGGATATGCTCATAGATGGGTTCAATCTGCAAGTGTGACAAGGCATCCATTAAGAAGCGCCGTTGCATAGCAAGATGCCAATTTTGGAAAATTGCATACGGAACAGATACACGCTTTGCAAAGATTGCCTGATTTTTGAAATTATTCTGATACATCTCTGTGAGATACTCATCTTCCGCACGAACAATATCCGATAATCGCGCCAGCGTTGCATCAAGTTGTGGATTAATTTGCCGTAAACGCGGTAAAATATCATGGCGCAATTCATTACGATGATATGTGGTATCGGCATTCGTGCTATCAAAGCGTGGTTGTAGCGCTTGATCTCGGCAATATGCCTCAATTGTTGCTCGACGAATATGCAATAATGGACGAACGAGTGTCACATGAGGGAAATACGGTAAAGGGCTGCTCATTTGCATACCAACCAACCCTTGCATGCCTGAACCGCGCAATAAGTGCATTAAGATCGTCTCAGATTGGTCATCGGCATGATGTGCTGTTACGATAGTCGTCGTACCAACTGTCACAGCAGTATCCGCCAAAAATTGATACCGTAGCTGACGTGCAGCCGACTCAATACCAATCTTATGAGAGCGTGCAAATTCGGGTGTGTCGATTGTTGCGCTGGTAAAAGGAATTTGCCATTGTGTCGTCATAGTTTTGACAAATTCAACATCAGATTGTGCATCTAGGCGAATCCCGTGATTTAATGTTGCAACATGCAAATCAAGGCGTAATTGCTGGCGATGATGCACTAACCAATGCAGCAGTGCCAGCGAATCTGCACCACCAGAAACAGCAACAAGAACCTTTGATTCTGATGAAAATAACTTGTATTGATTAAGGGTCTGTAGTAACGTGTTGAAATTCTGTCGCATAATATTGACCTACGGTTAAGCTAAGACGTTTCGGTGCGTGTAAATTATGTTATAATTTGTTGCGTTTTACCGACGTACAGGAGTTTGTTTTTGTGCTAAGTCCATTGGATTATTTTTTTGGTTTATTTTCACTTGATATTGGGATTGATCTCGGTACAGCATATACACTCGTCTATGTACGTGGTAAGGGCATTGTAATCAATGAACCATCCTTTGTCGCAATCGAAAAACGCTCACGCGTTGTACGAGAAGTTGGCGCACGCGCAAAAGAGATGTGGAGCAAAAATCCAAAAGACATTTTAATTATACGTCCTTTACGTGATGGTGTTATCAGTGAATATGAAATTACAGCACGGATGCTTGATTATCTCATTCGCAAAGCACATGAGCAAACATGGGTTCCCATTCCACGCCCGCGTGTCGTTGTGGGGATTCCATCAGGCGTAACCGAAGTTGAAAAACGTGCAGTCATTGAAGCCACACTCGATGCAGGTGCGCGTGAAGCCCACCTCGTTGAAGAACCTGTTGCCGCAGCAATCGGCGCTGGCTTACCTGTCCTCGAAACGCGCGGTAGCATGATTGTTGATATTGGTGGTGGCACAACTGAGGTCGCTCTATTTTCACTCGGTGGGATCGTCATTAGTCGTTCAATTCGTGTTGCTGGTGATGAAATGGATGAAGATATTGTGCAATACATGCGAACCAAGCACAATTTGCTCATCGGCGAGCCAACTGCTGAAAAAGTAAAAATGGAAATTGGGTCAGCTTATCCCCTACCGCAAGAACGTACCTATAGCATTAAAGGGCGTAATCTCACAACAGGTTTGCCCGATGCCGTCGAAGTCAGTTCAATTGAAATCCGTGAAGCCATCAGTGGCTCAGTCAATATTATTATTGATACTGTCAAAGATGCCTTAGATGACACACCGCCTGAACTCGTCGCAGATTTGATGGAAAGTGGTATCACCATTGCAGGTGGTGGCGGTCTGCTCAAAGGGATTGCCGAACGTGTGCAAGAAGAAGTCAATATTCGGGCGTATGTCGCTGATGATCCAATGACTTGTGTTGCACGCGGTGCAGGGCGTATCCTCGAAGATTACAATAATTTACGACGCTTATTGGTTGGTCCGGAGCGTGGTAGTACCTCAGGCAGTAATTTACGCCCGTTCTAATTGGCGATGATGGTATTGTAGTCCTTGTCCCGATTGTTCATTCTCATCCTGCGTCAGGCAATTTGTACCTGACGCAATCCCTACGTACACTTTTGATAAGCCTGCGGTAAAATAGTGTTGTTATACTTACTGACGAACGGTATGAATGGAGTATTGTGTGCGTCGCAATTGGTTTGCGGGTCGCCTCGTTTTACTCGGTGTCCTAATTTTGATCTGTATTGGATTAATTGGCTTGAGTGCCAGTGGCATTATACGCCCATTTGAAGATTTATTTGCTAGTCCTTTAGCGTGGGCAAGCAATATCATTTCGGGTACAAGTTCATCACTTATCAATGGGGATAGCGCAACACTCACAACAGTCGATGATCTAGAAAATCGCAATGCGGAGTTAGAACGCCAATTAGCCCAGTTACAAGGTGAACTGATCTCTTTACGTGAAATTGCAGCCGATTATGATCGGCTAACTGAGTTGCTTGATTATGTTAATAGCACCGAAAATCTTGATTTCTTGACGGCGGATGTTATTGGGCGCGGACAATATGGATTCATTAATAGCATTATCATCAATAAAGGCACACGCGATGGTCTCACAATTGGTATGCCTGTGACCACTGAGTTAGGCATGGTCGGGCGAATTTGGCGTGTTACCGCAAATACGGCACAAGTTCAACTCATCACAGATCGCAACAGTTTTGTGAGTGCTCGTCTGCAAGAAAGCCGAGCAGAAGGCACAATACGCGGACGCGGTCTCGATACGGGTGCAGTTGAATTAATACTGATCCCCTTAGAGGTTAATATTGAGCGCGGAGAGCTTTTATATACATCGGGGCGCGGAGGCAACTTCCCTGCTGATTTACCGCTTGGCGTTGTCGTGAGTGTATCCAATGTCGAATCAGAATTGACGCAAGAAGCACAGGTCAGTAGTTTGGTTGATTTTACAACGCTTGAACAAGTCTTGGTTATCACAAACTTTGAGCCTGCTGATTTAAGTAGCTTTGAAAATCCAGAGCAATAAATTATGGGATATTATATTGCACTCATTCTATTACCGATTTTCGCAATTCTTGAAAATAGCTTGCTCATTGATTTACGATTATTGGACGGACAACCTTCACTTGTACTTGTTGCAGTGATTGCATGGTCATGGCATGCTGATCTTACAGAAGCGGTATTTTGGGCATTCGTAGGTGGCATTGCATTGGATATATTGAATCCAATTATACCAACAGGCACATCTGTGATCGCAATCTTAGTGATGATCTTCACAGTGAAGACCATCGAACGCTTATTTTACCAAGTCAGCATTTTTGCACTGATTGCCTTTGTCGCATTAGGGACAATTTTGCATCATCTCATTTTATTTGGTGTGTTCGCCATTCAAGACATCACAATTCCATTTATTGCTTATATTCAAGATTACACCGTTCCTACGTTGTTATTTAATCTCATTGGTATGATGCCAATGTATTGGTTCTTACGACGTTTTCAGAAGCGTATCCCACAACGTCAATCGGCATGGGCAGTATCCCCACGTCAATAGATATGACAGTGTATGGTTAGTTGAGAGGGTATCACAGTGAAAAACCGATTATTCCCATTTCAAGGTTGGCGCTTAACATTTTTCAGAGCCGTTATTTTCGCTGTATTTTTGTTATTCGGTGTTCGGATGTACGAATTGCAAATTCTACAATTCGATGATTTCAATGCACAAGCGAATGACAACCGTCTCACAACTGTTCCGCTTGCACCGAGCCGAGGGGCAATTCGTGATCGCTATGGTGTCCGTTTAGCATTCAATGTACCTGCTTATAATGTGGTCATCGTACCAGCAGATTTACCTGCCAATGAAGATGCAGAACTTGATGTATTCAACCGCTTATCAGCATTAGTAGGTGTACCACCAACCGCAGAACAAGCCCGACAATCGAATAGTAATTTGAGAAGTATTGAGGAATTAGTTGCCGAAGGTGAAGGGATTGCGCCTTTCCGTGCCGTAACAATCGCTGTCGATGTCGAACAACCTGTAACTTTACAAATCCTCGAAGAATTAATCTTCATGCCCGGCGTCGATATTCAAGTTGTAGGTGTCCGTCAATATCCATTTGGTGAAGAAACACCAACCACATCTCATATTTTAGGTTATCTAGGTCCTGTATCAGCAGCCGAAGCTGAATCACTGCGCGATCAAGGCGTTGATCCTCAATTTGTGCGAACAGGTTATGAAGGTATCGAACGTTTTCTCGAAGAACAATTATCAGGGACGCGCGGTGAACAAATTGTAGAAGTCGATGTTGCAGGCGAAGCCTTAGCAGTGATTAGTGAAACACCCGCAACAGCAGGACAAAGTGTCAGTTTAACACTCGATTATGAACTCCAAGCCATTGCCGAAGAATTGATGATTGAGCAACTCGCCAATCGTAATAATGTTGATTTTTATGCCTCGCAAGGGCGCACCATGCCTCGCGGCATCAGTACGCAAGGCGTGATTATTGCGATGAATCCCAATACAGGCGAAATCTTGACGATGGTCAGTTGGCCTACCTACGATAATAGCCGTTTTGCGCGTGGTATTGATGTTGAATATTACCTCGATATTATTGAGGATAGCTCGCGTCCATTGGTCAACAATGCTATAAAAGGCTTGTATCCACCGGGGTCTGTTTGGAAATTGATTACAGCAGCAGCCGTTGATGAAGAAAATGTCATCGCACCTGAACAGCAACTCGACGATCCGGGGGAACTTATTGTTGAAAACCGCTATGCACCAAACGATCCAGCAGCATCGCAACGTTTCGTTTGCTGGCTCGATAATGGTCATGGACGGGTCAACCTAATTCAGAGTATCGCCTTCAGTTGTGATGTTTACTATTACCAAGTCGGTGGTGGTAACAATGAAATTAGCGAACAAGTTTTACGGCGTGGCGGATTGGGTATTACCGATTTATTTCGGTATTCTACAGCAACAGGTATCGGCTCAGAATTGGGTGTGGAATTACCCTTTGAATCCGCAGGGCGGATGCCTGACCCCGATTGGAAACGTCGTAATTTTGGCGAAAATTGGTCAACAGGCGATACCTACAATGCAGCCTTTGGACAAGGATACGTTACAACAACGCCATTACAATTATTGAATCAAGTTGTATCTATCATCAATAATGGGACATTGTACCAACCGACTCTTGTCCGTGAATTCTTTGATGAAGAAGGTAATGTTGTCCGCCCCTTTGAACCGCAAGTCCTACGTAATGTCAATATCAATGAAATCCCAAATGGGGAGACACTCACCCTTTTACCGCTTGAAGATATGTTGATGTATGGACCAACCAGCTTAACCTGTACCTGCGAAGATACCAGCCCTTGGTATGACCCCTTCCGTTGTGATCCTGACGGCTATCGCAATATTGTCAATGTTGGAACGACACTTGAACCTGATGAACGTGAGTACCGTGTCCATATTCCGATCAATTACACTTTCAACGGGCAAATTTGCCAACCGATTCGCTTCACATCTGCGGATAATCCTTATTCCCCTGCCTTTCTAAATGATGAAGCGCTTGAACTCGTGCGGATTGGTATGCGAGAAGTTATCATTGCGGAAGGGGGTACAGGCGCACCTGCAAGCCTTGATGATATTGGTATCGCAGTAGGGGGTAAAACAGGCACAGCCGAATATTGTGATGACATTGCACAGCCACTAGGATATTGTGTACCGGGGCAATGGCCTTCTCATGCATGGTATGTCGGTTATGGTCCAATTGAAAATCCTGAGATTGCAATTGTCGCATTTGTATATAATGGTGGTGAAGGTTCATTTATGGCATTACCGTTAGTTCGTGAAACAATGCGAGCCTATTTTGAATTACAAGCACAGCGTGCAGCAGGCGTTCCAATCGCACCACCCAGTACAGACCCTGATGCGATTGATTTAACTGTTCCTGCAACACCTGTGCCTTTAACAAACCCATAAAATCGGAGGTTTGATGGTCTGGCTCAACAATATTAGTGAAGACCAGAGATTACTCATAAAATTTTGGTTGCCTGCCCTTATCAATGGTTTATTGATCTGGGCATTATTAATTCTCTTAGGAGATACTCCGCTCATTCGGGCATCGGGATTAGCCCTTATTATTGTTGGTGTTACGCTTGCCCTAAGACGGATGGGCGCTGCATTAGCCGTTATCGGCAGTTTGTCATTAGCACTAAGCCCTGTATTTTGGTCACAAACAGGTGGTGCAGAAGGCACACCTGCAACGATTGTCATTGCCTTATTTTGCGCGGGCTTAACGATTGCAATTGCTGCCTTAATTAGTAAACGTCCCTACATTGGTTTTGGATTAGGGGTCATCGTTTTTGTCGCCTTATTTTGGAGTCAAATTGGCACACCACGTAGCATCCGCTTAACAGGTTTTGTGGTCGCGTGGCTCATGTATCTACTCATTGATATGTTGCTTGTAACCAATCCACGTCCTGAAGATGCCCCCTTGATTTTACGAGATGGTAATCTGACATTGGTTAATGGTGCGATTGCAGCCCGTCCATATCATATTTATGGCATCCTGTTACTAATAACAGTCGGCATTATCAATGATCCTTTGCTAACAATTTTACTGCCGTGCATCATTTTGAGTTTGCTGTTTACGCGCACCAAATTACATACCCTCTATTGGGTTTGCTTGATTGGCATCGCAATTTTTGGCATACGTGGTATCTGGCTGGATTACGTCATCGCACAAAGTCATTTACTCACGCTGGGCGGATGGCGACAAGGCATAAACTGGCTTGATATGATTAAGCTGATTATCAATCAGTTTACAATTGCTGGCGCACTTCTAAGCGCCCTAGGGCTAGCACGTTTAGCACGCTGGTATGCCTCATTAGGGATTATTTCGATGGTTGGATTTGCGGCATATTGGCTCTTTGGCACAATATATATAGGGTCGAACGAAAGCCTTTTATTGCTACCGATGTATATCATTTTTATTTTGTGGATCACTTATGCTGTCTTTGCAATTAGTGAATGGTCAGCAAAAACATTTATCACACAACCAGTCATAGGACGTTATCTTGTGATTGCTGTTTATTGTATTTTGCCAATCACACTTTTGTTGCGTATTGTATAGTTGTAGATTGCCCTATCATGAATCGGGATATTTTTGGCATAATAAGAGCAATCAGGTTATGATAAGTAGCATATAAATTTAATTAAAGTATAGTAGAGCAATAGTACAATCTCACAAAACTGTGAGATTGTTCATGTATAGATTAGGTCTATAAATGAATGTAAGCAATAATGTTACAATTAAGGGTATTAAAGATGGATTGCTCATCACACTCAGTCCAACTGAGGAGTGGCAAACGATCACGCAAGAATTAGCAGCCCGTATTGATGAAAAAGTTGATTTTTTTGCTGGTGCGCGTGTCACAGTCGATGTGAGTGAACGCCCTGTACCCAAATATGAACTAACATCATTAAAAGCTGTTTTGGAGCGTCGTGGATTAACCTTAGTTGTCGTACAAACATCTAGTAAAACAACATTTGAATCGGCGCAATCACTCGATTTACGCACCAATACACCCGATGATAACGTTCGTAATGTGAATGATGAAATTTTAGATGATATGCCAATTGATTCTGAAGAACATGGCACAGCAGGGGTCATGATTCGGCGTACCTTACGCAGTGGTCGCACAGTACATAGCCTTGGGCATGTCGTTGTGTATGGTGATGTTAATCCGGGCGCACAGATCATTGCTAAAGGCGATATTATCATCTGGGGCAAATTACGTGGTACAGTACATGCAGGCTCAGAAGGTGATACCAATGCCATTATTTGTGCTTTGGATATGAGTCCGAATCAATTACGGATTGCAGATTTAATCGCAACATCACCCAAAGAAAATAAACGTACAATCCGACCAGAAGTCGCTTCTGTACGCGGTGATCAAATTATCGTAGAAGCATGGGGTTAAGAGAAGTCTATGGGCGCAAAAGTCGTTACAATCACATCAGGTAAAGGTGGGGTTGGCAAAACAACAACAACAGCCAATATCGGTGTTGCTTTAGCACGTCTAGGTAAGAAAACTGTCGTTATTGATGCCGATATTGGATTACGCAATCTTGATGTCGTGATGGGTTTGGAAAATCGTATCGTTTATGATTTAGTCGATGTGATTGAAGGGCGTTGTCGCTTGCGGCAAGCCATGATTAAGCATAAGCAATTTCCTGATTTGTACTTGATTCCTGCGGCGCAAACACGCGATAAAACAGCCATTAGTCCTGCTGATATGATTCATATCAGCGATAAATTGCGTAATGATTTTGATTTTATCATCATTGACTCCCCTGCTGGCATCGAACGTGGATTCCGTAATGCGGTTGCCCCTGCGGATATAGTCCTCATTGTAACTAATCCAGAGGTATCAGCCGTGCGTGATGCAGATCGTATCATTGGCTTAATTGAAGTGGATAATAAACCTGCTCATTTAATCCTCAATCGTTTAAATCCAAAAATGGTTGCCAAAGGTGAAATGTTATCCGCAGATGATGTCACCGATATTCTTGGCTTATCCATTATCGGAATTGTCCCAGAAGATGAGCATGTTATTCCTGCATCAAATAGTGGTATACCTGTTACATTGAATGAAGCATCACGCGCAGGTGTTGCGTTCCGCAATATTGCACGACGCTTAAATGGTGAAGATGTGCCACTAATGGAATTAAAACCCGAATCAGATTCTTTTCTGAAACGATTAGCCAATCTATTTAATAGCAACTAAGATATATCAAGAGCATAAATTATAGAGTTAGAGGTGGGTAGCATGACTGGTTTCTTCGATAAGATGCGTGGAAAAAATAATAACCCCAATAAGGGTAGCAGTGCCACTGCGAAAGACCGTCTGCAAATGGTGTTGACCCATGATCGCATTAAGGTCTCTCCTGAAAAAATGAAAGAGATGAAGGCAGAGATCATTGCGATCATTGCAAAATATATCCCTGAAATTGACCCTGACAGTGTCGATATTGCACTCGAACAGTCTGATCGCTATCAAAACAAGCTCGTTGCGGAAATCCCATTTACAAAAGAACGCAGTACAGCAGCAGTCTTTGATAATGATGGTAATGATGATCTCAATCCTGATCTTGATGTTATTGCTAGTCCTAATTACTTAGAGGATGGTGATACCGAACTCATCCGCATTGAAGATGCTGACCCAGACCTTGATGAAACACTCAGCACTAAACCAAGCAACGATGAGTAGTCATTAGGCTTATATAAGTCATCCTCAATTGTATCACTTTGATAATGAGCGTTGGTTGTACGTCAGGTAAAGACCCCCACTTTATTCCTCCTCAAATCGGCTTATAATAAGCTATCTATTGTGAACGCCTTGTTGAAAGCTCTATCATACAATGAATAATGATCGTAGTTTTTTAGAACGGTTTGATTGGATACTTTTTGGTACAAGCCTCTTATTGGTTGTATTTGGCGTAATGGTTATTGCGAGCGCAACACAAGATGCGGTTGATCCAACCTTGGTGAATCGTGTACCTGACCAAATCCGTTTTGCAATTTTCGGCATTATTGCATTATTTTTTATGGCGTTTTTAGATTATCGCTTGCTTGCGAGTATCTCCAATTGGCTTTACATATTGATGATTGTTTTGTTACTTGCGGTTGTCTTTTTTGGGACAGAAGGCGATGGTGGTGCGCGTCGTTGGGTCAATTTAGGGATTCTCATCCAGCCCTCCGAAGTCTGTAAGATTTTATTTATTGTTACGCTCTCACAATTTTTCGTCAAACGCTATAAAGAGATGGATAAAATCCAGACGGTTTTTAAGTCACTCGCACATTTAGGCGTGATTGCTGGTTTAATTTTTATCCAACCAGATTTCAGTACAACGATTGTCTTTGTTGTGATATGGGCAGTGATTACATGGGCAGCAGGCTTACGTATCAAGCACATTGTCTCGCTCATTTTGATTGGTTTAGTTGCGCTTCCCATCGTCCTGACGCAACTTCAAGCCTATCAAGTTGAACGCATTACCAATTTCATCTTCCCTGCTGAAGAAGATGATCTCGAAGCGCAGTTCGGTTCATTTTATAACATTGAGCAAGCCCTCATTAGTATTGGTTCAGGTGGATTAACAGGCAAAGGCTATACATCAGGGTCACAAAATGAAGGTCGATTTTTACGGGTACGCCATACCGATTTCATTTTCAGTGTGATTGCCCATGAATTTGGCTTCATTGGCGGTGTCAGCACGATGGTCTTGCTGGGTGTCGTCATCTTCCGCATATTGGATGGCGCTACATACGCCTCGGATGAACTTGGCGCGATGATCTGTTATGGTGTTGCTGGTATGATTTTCTTCCAAACAGTCGTCTCTATCGGCATGAATCTTAATCTATTACCCGTGACAGGCTTGACCTTACCCTTTGTGAGTTCAGGCGGGACATCACTCCTATTTACCATGATTGGTGTTGGCTTGGCAGAAAGTGTCATTGTACGCCAACGTCCGAAGAAACTTTAGTAGGCTTTATCTTGACCCTTGTCACAGTTTCTTGTATGATTTCGCCCATCAATGGGAGATAGTTTAATTGGCAAAACAGTGGATTCTGGTTCCATCGTTCCTGGTTCGAGTCCAGGTCTCCCAGCTAATCAAAAACTGACTCGAACATTCCGACTTTACTACGACCAACCATTGTGTTGGTCGTTTTGGTTTCAGACAAATCATTCATTTCTTGGTTGCAATAACACAACAACGTACCTGAT
>JBAUIA010000371.1:0-6354 GCA_049680565.1 Phototrophicaceae bacterium | reverse complement strand
TCGGACAAGAGTTCTTTGAAACTGTTGTATCTGTTCCATTAGTCTTGGAATATGAAGATGTTGCCAAACGCTTATCGGGTGACAAAATTGCACTCTCATCAGATATGATTGATGATGTCATTGATTACATCTGCTCTATGTCAGTGCACCAGTCAATCTACTACTTATGGCGACCTCTTCTGAAAGATCCCAAAGATGATCTGGTATTGGAAGTTGCTATGAATGCACAAGCGGATGCCATCATTACCTTTAACATTCGTGATTTTGCTGAGGCATCTCAACACGATGTCGAGATCATCACCCCGAAGACCTTCTTAGAGCAAATAGGAGTATTGTGACATGAGTGCCTTAAATGTGCGTCTACCTGAATCCCTTCATCAAGCGCTACGTGATTTAGCTGAGGAAGAAGGGGTGTCGATGAACCAATTGATTACACAGGCATTAGCTGAAAAAATATCAGCACTACAAACTGAAAGCTATCTACAAGCGCGTAGTCAACGTGGCAGTCGTCAGAAATTTGAAGCAGCTTTAAAGTATGTTGCAGATAGCAACCCAGAGCGTGAAGAAGATCAACTGAGTTAGGGGTATCTATCCCATTGGCGTACATACCCCTATGTACATTTTCTGTTCCGTTGTGATGTTGTTGGCGAATACAAAAAAGATAATTTTCTAATAAATATTCCTAGTGCAACTTGCGATTTTTGCTGTAAATTTTATCAATTTTAAATCAGAAAACTAATTCGCCAACAGTATCCGTTGTTCCCATTTTCCCCTATATAGTTGAAGCAACATCCTATAAATGGTGGTTAGGGGTATATAGATGTGTTGACATTCATTTTTATATCTTTCATTCTAACCGCCATTTTCATCTTCTGCTAAATGCTCCAATACAGAGGCAATATCACCACCCTTTGTTTTGGTAAAACCACCACGAAAGCGCAACTTCATTCCTGCTTCATACCGCCCTTGCTCAGACTTATGAATACTGCCAAATTGTAAGCCGGTAGCTTGCGAGAATAAGCCTAAGCGTTCTTGACCCAGATAATCATAAACTCGCACTTCTAAATCAATCGGACGTTCACTATTGGCAATCTTGCTGACGCGCTCATACACCCGATTATCCTCCATTACCTGTTTACGAGCTGCTTTATCCTCTGGATTATTCTTGGTATCATACGCATCCCATTTACGCGTCCCATTGCGTTCTGCATCTGCATCGAACAACGCCCGATACACGGCTGTCACACGCGTGACAGCATATTGACGGTCACGGATGCTGGCTTCAGGATACACTACCAAGCCCTTTTCATCTTGAGCAATTGCATCTAAAACACCCAAGCCACGTAAAGCTCGCATCGTCACATTAGAGATACCGGGTTGCCGTTTACCTGTTTCATCTTTACTACCCATCAACCACGCCACACCATCATAACTACTGCTATCGTCTGCTTTAGCATTAAGGGGCGCATAGCCTGCGACCATTGATCCTAATGTAATGCCCTCTTGTAAGTGTTCAGGGAAGCCTGCTAAATATGTCTCAGCTGCCTGGCGTGCTTCTTCTAAGGCTAATTTGCGTTGTCCACTATTCGAGACAGCAATTCGTTTTCTGTGGTAGACCTGATTCAATTCTGAGCCTAACGCATAATAATCGGGCTGACGCTCATCTGCTTGCGCGCGACGACGACTCTCCTGCACAAAATCAAACACCTCAATCGCGGGCATACTGGCATCCCCAAACTCATCACGGGCAACTTTGAGTTGCTCTAATGTCTTACTGAAAGCTGTCTGCACCTGATCGAGCCAATGTCCTTCACTTGCAATCGGTGTTGGCAAGTGATAACGACGCGGTGACCCAAAGCGTGGATGGAGTAGTTGTGCGGGTAGCGTCTCATCAGAATTGTTAAGCGCTTTCAATAAGGCTTGTTTCTTACTCGCTTGCGTCTGCCCTGCTGCAACTAACTTCGGGTGCAGTAAGTCAGGAATAGCTGTGTCACTTTCAAGCAAGGACTTTAAGCAAGATCGTAGTTGTGCTTCATTACCCCAACCAATGCGCGGATGTAACAACTGTGGAATCGGGGTTTTGAGAATCAGCAAGCGCGCTAAATCGTTCTGCACATAATCAATCACGGCTTCGCCATTGAAGCCCGTCTTCTTCAAGTCAATAATCTCTTCCAAGCGGTCTGGCATCTCACGGGGGGCATGTCCTTCTGCAGCCGTGTGAATCATCATCCAATTGCAGGTTGCACCCAAGGTATTCTTATTAATCAGTTCTTGGCGTGCAGCGACTTGGCTTGCCTCATGAATACCTGCATCAGGCGCTAGCGGTGGCGGTGCAACTTGCATGACTAAGCCTCGTTGATCCAAGTCAGGATGCTCAACTAATTGCACATCACCATCCACTAAGGCATGATCAATTCGTTTGGATAACAAGCGACTATCTGCTGCTGGATATAAAACTTCACCAGCGACTGTCTGCCACGCTAAATTATTTGAGCTAGCCGTCGGTTTCAAGACAACATACTCGCCATTCTGATTGGGTGAACGCCACGCCACGACCTTCTGTTCTTCATCATGATCAGTGAACGGATGAAACCACAGTGAATCATCGTTATCTGCCCCACCCAAGATTTGAGCAATACCATCGCCTTCACTTGCCCCATCATGCATCTGATACCAGTCAGCATCATTGACCCATGCGGTTTCACTCGCTTTATCTAAATACACCTCACCCGGTTTGACATCCAACTCTTGCCCTGCTGCTTGTCCCACTGCGACAGGCATCACATAAAAGCGTCCACCAGGAATCGGTGATTTTAACTTACCATCGCGGATGAACTTGCCATGTTCATCCCAAATACCGCCGTCTTCTATTTTCTGTAGGCGTTTAATTGCCCCTCTGAAAAAAGCTTTGACGTGGCTACTGGATTGATGAATATCCCCATTAGAAACCACATACTCGCGCAATGCCCATTGCTCCACATCTTCAATCGTGGTGTAGGGATCAAGCCGTTGCATCGCATTAGCTATGTCGCCTGTACGCACCGCTTCTTCCATTAACAAGCGTTCATCTTCTAACCACTGTGTGATTTTCTCTGCACTGAAGAACGGAAACATATTAATCATCGACTGGATATCAAGACGCATATTCACTGCTGCATGTGGAAAATCAAAAGAGAGATAAGTGCTATTGGGGTCGGTGAACTTCACTTGTGTTTTGACATCGCGCGGTAAAACGAAGTTATGATCCATAGTTTCGCTGACAATCGCATGACCTTTTTCTTGCCCTTTATCGGTCATGATGGTGAATTCGACCCGCTTGGCATGTTGTAAGTTCCGTGTCATCCGCGCTCGGGTACGTGCATCCATATCCTCCGGTAATTGCTCCATCATATCCAGCAAGGTCTGACGGCTCACAATCCCTGCACCATCCCAAGTCACCCCATCATGCGCTGAGGTTTCACCAAAGACATCTTCAACATACTGTACATCAATGGCGCTGCGCTCAAAGAAGCCTGCTACCGCTTGCGGACGCAAAATACGACTGACACGCTTTGCTGTTGTGACAGGATTGCTACGATCCCATTCTAATCCGAGCGCTTCATAGAAGGCATATTGATCCATGCCATCCACATAAATCGCAACAATCTTGCCATCTTTTACCCATTCAAAAGTTGATTCAGTTAAACCGAAGGTGTGGGATGGATCAGGAGCAATATCAAAGTCTTCAACTGGACGCGTAATCACACGCCAATTACGATTATTTTCTTCACTAATTTTATCTAAGAGCGCATAACGACTCTTATGATGCAGACTGTTACGATCAATGACTTGGTAATCTAATTCGCTATCATCAATTGCTTCTAAAGGCGCAAGCTCATCAGGCAACTCACCATCGAAGATTGCCTCACGATCTAATCTTAAATCTTCATCCAGATAAGCATCAATGATCTGTGATTGTGCTTGGTAAATTAGCTCTGCTGCGCGTTCGTGACGAATACCCAGTGAGCTGAGATTGGCGACATCACTTTGCGCTAAATCTGCTACTGTATGCACATCTAAATCAACAGCCAGTCTTTTTGCACCTGCACCCCCTAAACCTGCCAGCTCGCTGACCCAACCTTGCCCCAATTGCGCTAACAGCTCTGGACCAATATCAGCAAACTCCACACTCGGTAAGGCATCTAATTGAATGATTTCACCACCCATTGCCACCAAATATGGACTCGCTTGTTGATAGACCTGCCCGCTCGGTGCTGTTCGCTTGCCACCCATTACTCTTGTCCTTTCTCTTGTTTCTTAGACACCCGACGCGCACGATAATAGGGATAAACAGTCAAGGCAACATCTCTTTCCATATACGCGAATGGATTGCCATAACATAAGAGATGACTTGGATTCACTTGTGCCATCAAGGCTTCATAGCCATTTTGGAATAAGTGTCTTGCTTGTGCATCACGCTTAACCCCAATTGTAGATACCGCTAATAGACTCTGGACAGGTAAGCCTAAGAAGCAGAAGTCAAAGCTACTTTTATCACTCCATGTCACACTTGGGATCACGCTAAAACCTAAACTCTGCCAGTAACAACCACACCAGCGACTGCGATAAATATTCCACACCTGCATCGCGCGTGGATAATCTGTATATAAGGAAAAGTCCGGTGTTAGCACCGTCTGATAGCCTTTCAAGGATTGCAAGGCTTTACCGGGTTTTTGCCACGTTGTCTCGAAACGATAATCATCCACAAAGAAATGAACCGCTTTGCCCTCACGTCCATTTTTATGACGGATTTTATAACGGTACGGCACAATCTCATCTGGAATCGCCGATAAGGGACTGCTGGCGAGATCTGGAATCCCATAGCTATTGCTCGATGGGAATAAGGCTTGCGTATTCATCGCATGGCTATTGCCGGGTTTATCGCTACTACGCACAGGATATTTGTCAATCATTTCTTATCTCTTTATTGTTTTTATTGATAAAAGTGTTTTTATCAATAGTATATCAAATACCTGAAACAATGGGTATAACGCCCTTGCCTGCTCACTAACAAGACCGTTATTTCTTATACCTATAAAAAAATAAGATGAGCCGTCGCCCATCTTACTTTTCAGACTTATTTTTCTGTAATGTATGTCTCAAATAAAAAAGATAAGGTAGACTTATTCCACCTTATCTTGCTCACCTTATGCCCACTGCAAACCGTCTAGTACTTGCACCAATTGGAAGGCGCGACTTGGATCAAATAAGCGTCCTAAAATCGCTAACATCATCGTACGGTCATCGGTCAAGCCACATGCGTCATTCAATCCGTAGACATAGAACACATCATCGACGATTGTCTTATTGCACTCACCCAAAGAAAACTCGGATAAATCTGCTAAGGTTCGCCAGAACGGATGGGCATCTATCTGATCTTCTTCACGAAATTCTGCATCACTATAGTCCCATGCAGGCGCGCGATTCTCTTGAAATTCATCAAAGGCTTTTACATCCTCAACGCGTATTACTTGATTGGCAATGATTGTTGCAATTTCAGCGCGTAATTCATCTGACATCGCTAATTCATATGTGCCGTTAGCTTGTTTAACTAGTGCGTAAAAGTGGGTATCCATTGGGTTGCCTCTTTCGTCTAAGTAATATGAGATTGATTTCTCACAGCACTTTTCCGTGACAACGGATACCCTCTGATCATTAAATGAAAAATCGGATACCATTTGGTATCCGATTACTTACTGCCATACTGTGTTTCTAAGCTGAGACAAGAATCAACTTGGGTTCGGGAATTACATCCCCGTCTTCCAAACTAACCATCAACCAAGATTCTTTGGCTTCTTCCAGTATATCTAAAGCTTCTGCTTTACTATCTCCTGCGGCAATACACCCTGGTAACTCAGGAATATCTGCATACCAATCACCATCTTTTTGCTCTTGCAAGCGAATGGTGTAGGCTAAGCTCATATAATAGGCTAAATCTTTAATCTTCTGTGCCATTGGCTTCTTCCTCACTAGCTTGCTCTGCAAGCACATTATCAATTTCTTTGAGCGCGAGTGTTACATAAGCTGCTTTTACAAATTTACTCTGATGCGGTTTCACGATTGTGATACTGATTGTACGCTCATCACTGACACGCTTTGCCACAATATGACTGCCCTTCGCAGGTCGAATAGTGAAACCATGATCTTCTAATGCAGAAATTAGATCATCGTAGCGTACTGTCTTTTTATTCCGTCGCATCCGACTGAGACGCTTCGCTTTTTTACTCATTGAACCTCCTTAATAGTCTAGCATAATTCAAGCATAAAAAGTGAGATAGGTCGCATATCACAACCTATCTCATCAGCTAACTAAGG
>JBAUIA010000370.1:0-1529 GCA_049680565.1 Phototrophicaceae bacterium | reverse complement strand
CTTCATTTCTAGACAAAAGATTGGTGGGGCAAACTTTAATTTTTTCATTATGTATCAACTTCCCGTCATCCCACCGCACACCTACACCCAAGCACTGCTTGATTTCATCGTGCCGCGTGTGCTGGAACTTACGTACACGGCATGGGATTTGCAAGCCTTCGCGCAGGATGTCGGCTATCAGGGTGCGCCTTTTATCTGGGATGATGAGCGTCGCTTCTGGTTGCGTGCCGAGTTGGATGCGCTCTATTTCCACCTCTACGGCATCGGGCGTGAGGATGTCGATTACATCATGGAAACCTTCCCGATTGTCAAACGCAAGGATATTAAGGCGACATCCGATGAAGACGGGGAAGGGGGGACGTATCGCACCAAAGATGCCATCCTCGCTATCTATGATGAGATGGCGCAACTCCCGACGATGGATGTCCCTGCACCCAAAGGGGAGGGTACAATTAGTGTGCCAGATGTGAGTCAGTATCAACCTGCGTTGAGTCCGCCACCTGCTGATCCGTCAGTGGCGCATGAGGGTATGAGAGGAGGCACAAGATGAGCCATATATTTATCAGCTATAGCCGCAAAGATCGTGAACATTCCGAAAAGCTCGAACTCTTGCTACAGGAGCGCAATTTTGAAGTCTGGCGAGATGATCAAATACCAGTTGGCTCTGGTTGGGAAAATGAAATACTACAAAATATCAAAAATTGTGAGATTCTCGTTGTCCTAATGAGTGTGCATTCTGTTTATTCTCAATGGGTAATGAAGGAAATAGAACATGCTCAAAAGCTGAATAAACACATCATTCCAATATTGTTATCTGGAAAAGCGTTTCCAAATCTTGCTTCTATTCAACACGTTGACATGACAACTGATGTACATATTTCCCCTCAGCTAACAGCACGAATAAAGACCTTGTTAGCGAAAGATCAATCTGATAAACAACAAATAGGATCATTAAACTATTATGTTGAAGAGCTGGAAAATGCGCTTAGTAGTATTGTAAATCAGCCTATAATTTCTGATATTCTGGACTACAGGAATAAGAAAGCTATTCTAAAAGAATCAATCGAAGCACAACTATCACCTGAAATCGCCCCAATGGATATACATCAAAAAGATGAAATCCTTAATATTTTGTCGAATTGGCAAGAGTTAGCCATAACATTACAAGGGTATTCAGATGAAATTACCGAAATTACTGAAGAGACATTAGAACAAGTTGAAGATTTAGTAGAAGAGTGGGATTCTGTCTTGGAGAAGAATCCAGATGCTGAAATACTACCACCATTTCCACCGAAAAATGAACCTTCTCAATATAATAGTGACTTGTTTGGAAACGAACCAGAATGATTATTCGTTCGCTTGCTAATTTGTCAGTGGCGTATGAGGATACGCGATCATGAAATTGACGTATCACTTTGATGTAAATGAAATTGACATTGTGAAGCAAATTGTTGATCGCAAACTTGTCGGCGGACGACAATTTGTCGTGCATCGTCAGCGCAAAAATGTTGATGGGGCAGTGCCAGATA
>JBAUIA010000369.1:0-3447 GCA_049680565.1 Phototrophicaceae bacterium | reverse complement strand
ATTACAAGCTGTTATCCCATGCGCAAAAACTCTTGCAAGTTTCAGTTCCCTATGCGGGATGTATACCTCTGCAATGCATGACGCAGCAAATTGTACGCTATACAGCACCTTCGTTTCAGTTCCCTATGCGGGATGTATACCTCTGCAATTCATTTCGGCGTGCTGATGGCATTATTGACCGTCAAGTTTCAGTTCCCTATGTGGGATGTATATCTCTGCAATACCGAATTACCGTTTTGTGCGTGCTATCTTGACCGAGTTTCAGTTCCCTATGCGGGATGTATACCTCTGCAATCCTCACACATTTATAGCTTGCTTCATCCGCAAAGAGGTTTCAGTTCCCTATGCGGGATGTATACCTCTGCAATTTGCTTTTGCCACCTATTATCTGCAATGGCTTTATAGTTTCAGTTCCCTATGCGGGATGTATACCTCTGCAATCTACCCGAAATAACAGCATCGAGGGATGTCAGATGACCTTATGCTCTGATTATAAGCGTAAAAGCCCCATTTTGCCAAACGATTTTTGCAGCACTTATCAAAATTGCCCATGTTTTCACGCATCTTGTCTCAACTCCTTTTCTGTATGAAATCATGGGCGAGTTGCGTTAGCCGATGATTTCGTACCAGCCATTGCCTTTAACAATGTTTTTGCCGACTTGTAAAGATTGTCCCCACAATAACCATGTCATAAAGGGTGTGATGTCACCTGTAAATTGCACCTCACCCACAAAACCCCCAATCTGATGATAGCGATTACTACGCCGTGAGCCACTTTTGACATCGACTTGGCGCGTATTATCGTGTGTCCGTTTGATTTGCTGCGCCAATGTTGTCAGATGAATATATTGCGGTTGCCAGATGTCAGGGTCAGCCGATGTTTCGCCATAATGAAACGCCATCGCTTGACAGCGCTCCAGAATGCGTGCAATCAAAGGCATAAATTCAGGATATGCTAAAATTTTCCCCTGATGCTTGAGGGTCGTCGGGGTCACAAAGCGTAAGCGCATCGTATCGCTGGGTAAAAGTTGCGTATACGATTGTATATCATCAGCACTTAGCATCAGGGTCGGCAGATAAACCGTTTGCCCATTCAATAAATGCTGTACCTCATCTCGCAAGGGATGATGAGCCTCAATCGCTTCAATCGTAAAGCGTCCGCGTCCGTACCCAACGCCTGTTTGCCCAACTGCGCGCATCCCGTGTACCAGATACGGGAAAAGCTCTACGGCTTTTCCCATCAGTGTCATGCCGATTTCAAAGTGTTCGCCTGTCTTAAACATGCGATCATCTTCGGCACGCACCCCTAAAGGCGGACGAATCGCAAATGGGCGTGGTGGATTGTTGCCACGCGGACTATTGGCTTGTAATTCCAACATGAAGCACATCGGGCAATGTCGCGCATGATCGGCACGGTGGCGTTCATTGGGGGCAATGCACGCCGTATCATTCAATGCTTGCCATAATGCCCCGCGAATTTGCCCCCCTGCTTGCGGACCCATATGTACCAGCGTTTGGGCTTCGAGTATAAATTTAATATGGTGTAGCTGTAAGTCGAATATCATTGATTTAACTCGTAGTAACTGTAGCCTCGGCTACTGCTCACCAGACGATAGGGCAGAACCACATGCTGTAAGATGCGTTCCTTGCCCAATGTAATCCGCTTACCACTATAGACACTGACTTTCTCAAACGTTGCGCCAGCCCCTGTATCATCCAACTGCGTCATAATCGAATCCAGTCCGAATTGCCCGATTTCACCATTAATGCGAATAAAATCATCCCTTAATATCTCCACATGATACGGCACATCTTGTATCTGAATGAAGCCGCCACGTTTCCCAAGATAATTAATCATCAAAAGATAATCCCGTAATTGATGCGCTTGCTCATCGGTTTCGACCTGCAATGCAATCGCAAAAGGTGCATCTAATTGGGCATATTCGCGGTAAGCAATTGTGCGCCCAAAATAACCTGCATCAGCACTGCCTGCTTTTGCTGGATTACGACGGGGTCGTAGCACCTTGATAAATGTATTGTTGACCACCACACGCTCAGGTGGACGAATTGCTACTTCTACGGTACTCAGCAAATCCATCAAGGCATCAGCCATCACAACACCATCCACACGGCAAGCAACATCTAAGAGTGCCATCTTAATGGCGTAAGGGGTTGGGACGAGCAACGTCCGCCCCCCACTGGATGTCGCGTTCGCTGGTTTCAGGCTAAATAAAGAGGTTGCCTCATATTCAGCGACAATCCACATTTATGCCTCCTGATAGCGAATGGTGTATGGCTCGGTATTTTGCATCAAATCACCCATAATATCGGTAAAATCTGCTAGCGAATCAAATGGGAAAACTTGCACGGTATCAGGTGCGACTTGTGCGAGTGCTGTTGTGATGCGTGTAATTTGCTCCCGATAACTATCCTTGAGTGGGCTGACCGTTGGGGCAGGGGTTGCACCTGTACTAATGCTGACAACACCTTCAAAACCGACCAAATGCGGTGCTTGAGAGGAACGCATCGCGCCATTAGGTTGTAAGAATGTATACAGCGTGCTTTCTAGCAATGCGCGTGCGCGTACTGCCCGTTGCTCCGCAGAAATTGCATACGTTTGGCTGATGTCATTGAAGCCAATCCGCGCCAATTCCAAATGACAAACTGTCGCATAGACCCCCGATGAAGTTGGACGATGAAAAATAGATTGCCCTAAATTCGCGCCTGATTTACTCTCTTCTTCACGACTCGCACTCGATTTACCACGATCTGAATTAACATATTTCACATGGAAATAACTATCCGTTTCCACTTGATCGGGTACACCGACAATCCAACCAAATTCGACCACACTTTTACGAGGCAAACTGCGCCCACCTTCAGTAATCAGAATACCTTCCATATCAGAAACAGCACAAATACGGAGCATTTCATCCAGTGTATCGGTATCACCCATATCTTTAGTGCGCTGGATAAAATCAGCATCCGCATTGATACGGTTGGCATTGAATTCAGCCGCACCAGCACTCAGAGGTAAATTCCCATTTTGACGTGCAATATGAAAAAGATGTTCCGCCTGAATGTGCTTATACATATCGCCACTAATTGCATTTACATTATGTAAATCGCCACGTTGGTCAACGATATTCACCATACGAGTCTGAATCTGATTGCCCTCACCACCTTCATTGTTGAGACTATGCAAATCGAGTGTTGCCCGTGCCGAAATGGATACGCTGTACAATTGTGCTTTCGCCATTAGTCATTCTCCTGTTGATTATTAGTTTCTTCGGTAAATACTTCATCGCGTGGAACACGCGCATGTCCGTAGGCTATCAATAAATTAGCAACTGTTTCTGAGCCATATTCATCAATTAATCCAACCACCCGATCAATATCTGATGTCTGGATGCTACGGCGATATGGTTTTGGACGAACCTCCATAAC
>JBAUIA010000368.1:0-4110 GCA_049680565.1 Phototrophicaceae bacterium | reverse complement strand
GCGCCAGAATGCCCCAAAATGCGCTACAATCCACTTACCGAGTCGCCCATGTAGTAAACTTTCGATAAATTGACCTGAAAACGGCAAACAGACAATTGTTGCCCAAAATGTAAAGCGATCTAATGTGAGAATATAGAATGCACCACCCAATAGCTTTGCAGGAATTGGTGTTGTGCCACCTGTGCCCAAGAGCGATAAAAGTGCAAGCGATGAAGCAAGAATCCAGTTTTTGCTCATAAATCCTTTGTAAAAGGCATAGGGCAATATAAACAACAAAATGCCCCAAGGAACAATGAAAAACATGAAACCAATATCAAGCTCTACTAAAAAATTCAAGCGGCTTCCATGTGGAATCGTGACTTGTGTAATTGGATCACTACGACTCCATAGCCAATAAGGAAGCACTGTTCCCACCCCAATAATAATGAACCCTACCCCGAAAATACCACAGCGGATAAAGGCAGGAGCAATACGTTTCCAACGACGATACATCGCGTGTGGCAGATCGCGCATTCGCCATTTTTGCAAGGGGTCTTGCGTTTCAGATAACAGCGGTTGACGGAATTTTCGCCAGAGAATAGTTGCCAGAATTGGACCACAGAAAAAGACCATGCCGAAAATGGTTGTCACATGATGCCCTGCAACGGCAATCATTAAGATTCCCCACGCTCTTAGCAAATTTTTAATATCGCCATCTTCAACATACCACCAAATAAATGGTAGTGAATTAAGCAAAACACCAATCACAAACATAGTGGGAGATTGTCCAAAAACATGCACTGTTTCGGCGATGCTACTGCTAAATATAGCTAAAAGTGCGGCGTAACTAGCAGCACGATGATTGACCCATAAGCGACTAAAGCGATAAATACCAATGGTAGTTAAGACTGTAGCGAACAGAATGAGAACAATATAACCCATCTTGATACTAGAAACTTTTGAGATAAGTGCAGTTAATTGATGGGTTAAGGGTGGGTAACTAACCATTGTAAAGCCTGTATACCAGCGTTCTTCCCATAAATCGAACCACCCTCTAGCATAATGATCCGCAAAGAACATATGCACGAAAGCATCATATGTTCCCCAAAGCGTACCATTAAATAATAAACCAGCATGAAAAACAACTGTACCAATAATGGCTAATAGTAAAAGGCGATAGTCACTAACCCAATTTATAAGTTTATTTTGCCACTCTAATTCGCTACGGAGTGATTGTATCTCACTTGCTCTTACTTTCTCGCCCGCCATGCAACCCCCGCGAATAAAACACTCATAATGCTGATTTGCACTATAATAATGGTCATCAGACTATCATGAAAGATCATTACTCCAATAATTTGAGCGATTGCAGCTAAGAGAGGCATCCATGTTTCACCACCCTTGCCCAGTGCGACACGATAGGTAACCAGTAAATTGGTTAAGACAAAGAGTGCTGCGGCAACAGTGTACATAGGAAGCAAATAGGCTGCGTCTACATAGGCAGCCCCATAGAGTAATTCAACAATTAAAGGAGCAAAAAGCATACTCGCAACAACTAATCCCCCACATAAAACAATACCACTACCCATAAGGAGAAAGAATAATTTTCGGGTTGATTTTCCTTGTGCCTGTTGGCGTGCAATAATTGGGACAATCAAAACTGTTAGGGGCAACGTTCCAAAATAAACGATACGTCCAATAACTGAAATAGCGGCATATAAACCTGCATCGTAAGAGTCAAAATAAGTTTTAACCAGAACAAAATCGCTATTGGTAATAAGAGCTTGCCCTAGCAGTGCCATTGCCGTAAATCCAAAAAGGGAAAGCCACATTTTACGTTCTTCGGATAAAGTTTCGCTGCTTTCTTCTGGGACAGATCCACCAGTAGGAGGTTTACTATAGAGCGAAAGCCATGCGACGAACCATGTCAAAATCAAAGATTGTGATAATGCCCAAATCGCACCATCTACTCCACGATTAGCACTTGTTAGAGCCAGTGTTAAGATCACACCCAAGCCAAGGCGGATAATACCTTCAATTAAGTACGCGCCTGAAAGCCAATAATAGCGTTCTTTGCCTTGTAATAATCCGCGTTCTGTCCCCGTTGCGAGGAAGAATGGCACACCAAAAGCAATCGGATAAACAATCCAGACATTTCGTAATTGAAACCAATCTACAAAAAATGGAGCAAGTAAGAAAAGTAAAAATGCAATGAATATTCCAATGAACCAACTATAGCGTGTGCCAAAACGCCATAATGATTCCATTAAATTATCTTTTCCTTGTGCTTCATAAATTGAGCTATAACGTGCCGAGACCGTTTGCATTCCACTGGGTATTAAGCCAATAATCAACAAGATCGTGTTCACAAAAGTCAGTTGTCCATAATCGGCAGGACTCAGTAAACGTCCCATCAGTAGATTATGAATGAGATTAAGTCCACTAACACCTGTTGTTACAACCAAGAAAACTAATTTGCCGTCTAGTAACTTATGTAAAAGAGGGGTGACAGGCTTGGGTTCTCCAAACATATAATCAACAGCCGCTTGAATGGTCGCAAGGCTGTGTTCAAAGCGAATGGAATCATTGGGGTCAAGCTGGTGCGAGACTGAGAACGGATACATTAATTCTAGAGGAAGGCTATTGAGTGTATTGAGTGCAACCATCTCTTGCAACAGTTGTCCTTCATCAGAAGTTGCCCACACTGCAGCAGATAGGGCATCTCGTAAGTTCTCTTCTGTGGTTTCGAGGACACGTAAGCCCTCAACAATATCAATAGTGTGGAAATCATTTAAATTGCTTAAGAGTGCACTTGCTTGCTGACTCAATGAATAGACAGCATCATGAACACGCACATAATGTTCGTTAGGGTGGAGTTCAGCGTGTTTACTTTGTTCTAGAGATAAGCCTGTTAGACCAATAAGAGCTAAGGCGAATCCTGCATTTTTATTATTCTGTGCTATACGATAAGCTGTTTCTAAATTCATACTATATCACACGATATTAATAACTTTGTTTTGCCTTATCATAATTCTTTTCCTTATAAAAGATAATTTAGATTAGGTTGTTTTGACGTTTCATCGCAACCAGATGAGAGTGCCAACGAAATAGAGAAACTGACCATATGCCTTTTTTGTCATGCGGATAATACGCTCTATTTCATCTAGTAGCATGGCTTCACTAATGAGATTGGTTTTTTGTGGAGATTCGTCCATTTCTTCGATTATCTCATCTTGTTTCAGAATGTCCGAATTGTATCACATCGCCTATGTATAGCGCGTGTAGTGCATGGCGCTACCTTGCAGTAGCGCCGCTGTCCTGCGGACAGCCTCGCCCCCCTCAGCATATCTGCAATACACATCCAGCCTGCGCATGGCATATATATTCTTCATCTCAAATGGTTCGCCGAGGGAGGAGCGAGCTAAAACAGGCTCGCTCCTCAAGCCGGAGAGGCTGGTGCATCGTGCTCACACGACGCACCGCTACTCAACATCGGGGTGTCAAGTAGCGTATGAGTGCGACCCATCGCACTCAGCGGACACACCATCGTGTATCCGCATCCGTTTCAACATCGAAACGGGATTTGCAAGGCAAATCATTGGCTCATCGCCAATATCCGTAAAATTACATCACCACTGTGGTAATTTTTCAGCACTCCAACAAGTCTCATCCGTGATAATACAAAGTGTATCTCAAGTGCTATCCTCAATTTATAAGGTTGAATTTTTAGTGAGGCAAAAAATGACTGAGAAAAAAAGAGTTCCAAAACAAGACTCACTAACAGAGATGATGAAACGTATATTTGCGGTTGCCAATCTTGTCATACAGACAGACGGCTATCAAGAAATTTACCAATCTGCTAAGGATTTACGCACAAAAACACAGAAGCAATAATCTGTTGTATGGTGTATAGAAGTCTTATGAGGAAATCAAATGGCTCGTCGTAAACGTCGTAACATCCCAACCCCCACTACTGGCTGGGCAGTTTATCTCCGAACCAGTAGTGATGAAAATCAAAAACCTGAGATGTCGCGTGCACGTCAACGCTATGCCATTGAGAAAAATGTGCTGGAAAAATCAGACATACCAATTTTCAATGAGTATATTGATGTTCTCACAGGTACAACACCG
>JBAUIA010000367.1:0-19741 GCA_049680565.1 Phototrophicaceae bacterium | reverse complement strand
ATCTAGTGTTATTCTGAAAAAATGCTGTATATTGTAACCGCGTGAGGCTTTAACAAAATCTGATAGTTCTGTAATACTTAATGCTTCTTGCGATAAAGACCAACCATAACCCAAAACTATCATATCTCCACTTGCCCTCAGAATTGATGCTGCTTTAATTACAGTAAGTTGCATCTCGGAAAATAGATGAGCAATCTGTACAGTTTTTTCCTCTGTAGAAGATATTTTACCCCCGATTTTATCTTCAGTAATGAATAAATTTATTTCTTGAGCTATTTGATGAAACTTTGACACAGTGTCTATATATTGTGTCATCAGTTCTCTACGGTAATCTTGAGTTTTTCTTTCCTGTTCAAGTTTTAATATAGTTGTATTATTTTTCCACGCAATGAAGAGACTAATTAAACCTGTAAAAAAACTCCCAAAGAAACCACCGACAAGAGCCACTGTTAATATTTCTGACATATTTTCTCCGATTAAATCCTCTAATATATCTATATTACAATAATTTTCCTTAGATATTTCCCTAATTTTTGGGGGTATATCTCTAAATGCAAAAAGCACGCAGAATTTGCGTGCTTTTTTTGTATGCGGTATAGTTGCCTACATCCTCATAATTTCTTTAGTTGTCCTTCAATGATGACTCTGGTAGGACTCGAACCTACAACCAATTGATTAAGAGTCAACTGCTCTTCCATTGAGCTACAGAGCCTTAGTGAACTGTAAATTATAGAGTTTGGATGACAAAAATCAAGGGCGAGATCAATAATCCATCTGTTTAAACTAACCAAAAAGCTACCCGTCTCAGTTGCCTGTTTTATCTAACAGCACTATCATCAAGCAATGATCTTTTAGAATGATAGGTTCTCGCATGATGACTGAGCATGATTTTGCAATGGCTCGCTATACAATGGTGGAGCAACATTTAAAAGCGAATGGTATCACTGATCCATTGGTAATTGGTGCATTTGCAGACCTTCCCCGTCATCAATTTGTCCCTCGTCGGCATCGGCAAGTTGCTTATCATGCTCAAGATGTGCCAATTGGTTATTTACAGACGATGTTATCGCCTGTGCTTATTGCACAAGCATTGCAAGCGTTACGACTTGGCAAAATGGATCGCATTTTAGAAGTTGGCACAGGATCAGGGTATTTGACATCCATCCTGATGATGCTTGGCTTTTATGTCTATAGCTTAGAGCGTATTGCCCCTTTAGCAGAAATGGCTTCACAACGTTGGCAGCAATTAGGCTTAGAAAATGTTGATTTACATATTGGAGATGGCAGTCAAGGTTTAGCGGATATGGCAAGTTTCGATGCGATTATCGTCACGGCATATGCGTCCAAAATCCCCAAGCCGCTCGCATTACAATTGCATCCATTGCGTGGACGAATGATTATTCCAATCGGTACAGCACATCAGCAAAAACTGAAGCTCATCCGCCGAGAAGCAGATCGGTGGCATTCCCGCACATTAGCAACCATTCATATCCCTGCAATGATCGGACGATATGGTGCGATTCCCTCTGCATCTGTTTGAGATTTTTCCCCATTAAATACAAAATGGACAGATTATGATAATCTGCCCATTCACTATCCTCATGAAAAATACTGCATTTAGCGAATCACAACCTGTAGTGCGCCAAAGTTAGGAACAATAAGGGTTTGTTCCGTATTGGTTAATGGTGAATAGCTACGAATTTCTGGCACAACTGTATCGGCTGACCGAGAACTATAGACAACATAATTACCATCAGGTGTCCAGACAGGATTGGTATATACCCAACTCGTGTTGGTGGTAACATCTCGTATAAAACGCCCATTGAGTGAGGTCAAACGAATGGTGGTTTCATCTTCATTGACATTGATATAGGCAATTTGATCGCCATTGGGTGACCATTGCGGATTGAGGTTGCGTCCGCGTGTATCAGTCACTTGCTCAACGGTTGATTCTGGGTCAGTATCAAATGGATCAATCGTGAAGATGTCATTGTTCCCTGCTGAAACACGGTCAGAACTAAAAACGACCAATTTACCATCAGGTGACCATGCTGGTTGCGTATCTTCAATCACTGAATTATTTGTAATTTGTTCTGATAAGCCTGTTGCAACATCGTAGAGGTATAATTCAACATCATCATCAATATCCGAGGCGAAAACAACGAAATTGCCATCTGGTGAAATTGCAGGTTCAAAGGCAGTTGGTAGTGTAGAGCTTGTAATTTCAGTTTGCGTGCTGATTGCATTGATATTGGTGATGAACATCTGGAATTGCAGTAAATCAGGTAATGCCCCTGAATTTTGGACAACAAAACCACCGCCTGATGCTGCGCGTGTTGAACTTGGGGTTGCATCCGAAGGTGTCCGTGTTGGTGCAGGTGTTAATGTCGGTTGCTCGATGAAAATGCGACGTGTAAAGACAATCACACCTGTTTCAGGATTGAAATCAAAATCATCCACATTCGGCAAAATGTTACTTAACCCACCGCCTGTGCCATCCAAACGATAAATTGATGACCCTGCTGTGCCTTGAAAACCACGCACTAGGAAATCATAGACATCCAGTGCTGGTAAGGTTGCAGTTGGCAAGGGTGTTTCAGTCGGTGGCAAGGTTGCCGTTGGTGTAAATGTAGGTCCTGAAGGTGTATTGGTCGCAATTTCCCCTGCTGAATTTGAATCAAAGGTAGCACTAGGGCGTATCGTTGCGGTTGATGTCGGAATACTTGGATCAATAGTAGGACCTAAATCTTCTGTGGCTTGTTGTAAAACGACAACAGCCGTTGCAGTGGGTTCAGGTTGTAGCAATGGCGGAATAAAAATTGACCCTGCTAATAATAAGCCTAAGAGAATTGCAGCACCGAACAGAAATGGCATCAAGCTCGTGCCACTACTATTGGCTGTTCCAGCACGTTCTGCTGGTGATTGATTACCACCGCCGGGAGTGATGGGAGCAGGGGTACGTGCAGCAGCACTAATCGCTGCATAATTAATGGCTGGACGGGTTTCACTACTACCTAATACACCCACCATTGTATTCAATGCTTGTTGAGCAGGTTGGTTACTCGGGTTAATTTTGAGTACGCGTTCAAGGCTAAGACGACGTTCGCGTTGGTTATCAACAACAGAGGCAAGCCAAATCCATGCTTGTTCGTTATCACGGTCTCGCCGAAGCACGCCTTCAAGAAGTTCCCGCGCTCGTTCGCGGTTTCCCTGTTGAGCAGCGCGGATTCCGGCAGCTAGTTGACGATTGAGTTGATTTTCAGACAAGGTTGTATCCTTCCGAGCGGATGGGCAAGAGTAGTTTTATATTCATTTTACAAAAGAATTGGTTTTTTTGCATTGAACCGATGTTCCCACTGAGATTATATATAGTTTTGGTATGTGTTTGACTGGTATGATATATCGTATTAACACTTTATCACACATTTTAGGTGGCAATGTATGAAAACAATCGGACTTATTGGTGGTTTGAGTTGGGAATCATCAATCGAATACTATCGTATTATCAATGAAACTGTACGGGAGCGCTTAGGTGGCTTGCACTCTGCGAGTTGTCTTATGTATTCATTCGACTTTGCAGAAATTGAAACATTGCAAGCAAATGGCGATTGGGACACCGCAACACATCGTATGATTGCCGTTGCACGTCAATTAGAACGTGGTGGTGCTGATGGTATCATCATTTGTAGTAATACCATGCACCGTATGGCAGATGATGTGCAAAATGCAGTTGATATTGACTTATTACACATTGCGGATGCAACAGCCCATGCAATTAAAGCCGATGGTTTACAAAAAATTGGTTTACTAGGCACACGCTTCACAATGGAGCAAGATTTTTATAAAGGGCGTTTGGTCAATAAGCATGAACTTGATGTATTGATCCCTGATGACACGAGCCGTCAGATCGTTCATGACATCATTTACACTGAATTAGTTCGTGGTGAGGTTAAACCTGATTCGCGTGTAGCCTATCAAAACATCATTGCTGACTTGGTGGCAGATGGTGCAGAAGGCATCATTCTCGGTTGTACTGAAATTGAGTTACTGATTAGCGAGGCGCATCATAGCCCTGTACCAACATTCCCAACGACTTATCTACACGCAACAGCAGCCGTTGACTGGGCATTAGATGGTTAAGAATTTGATGAAGGTTACTTCTATGAAATACATATTTATACTTCTATTGATACTTTTAGTCGCAGGATGTACCCCGAGCCAAGATATTGAACCGACTGTGGATATTGATGCAGCAGTTGCTGGAACAGTCACAGCGCAACTGCAAGCCCTTTCGATGCCAACCTTACAATCGCCTGCAAATGGTGCGCGTTTTGCTAATCCTGCGTCGGTCATCTTGGCATGGGATTGGGTACGTGATTTAGGAGAAAATGAATTTTATGATTTAAGGGTCTGGCGCGATGGTGAGCCTGATTATGGCATTACGTGGACATCAGATAGTGAATTTTCGCTGGCACAATGGCTATCAGAACGTGATAGTGGCGATTATTTATGGTCAGTTGCTGTGATTGAAGGTGATTTAGAGACTAATACAGTGCTTGCAGAAATTGGTAATGCCCCTGAACCGCGCCGATTCACAGTTGAAAGTACTGTATTGCCGACACCCACCGTTGAACCAACACCCGCACCATTTACTGTCAGCACTATTGTACGATCTAGCCTACCTGATTTTACAATTGATATTGTGGCACATATTCCAGAAGCACCAACAGCCATTACAGATATTGAATTTGCAGACGATGGGTCATTATTTGCCTTAGCAATTGATGGGCGGTTGTATCATTTAGTTGATGCGGATGCCGATGGTATCTTTGAGGCATATACACAAGTTTTATCGCCTGATATTAGTTTAGAGTGGGCAATCGGCATAGCAGTATACGATGACCGTATCTATATTTCCGACCAATCACGCATTGGCTATATTGAAGATGGCGATGCTGATGGAATTTTCGATACATATACCAACTTGATTGATGATTTACCGGGGCGTGTCTATCCTTTACATTCTAACAACGGCATTCTGATCTATGATGACTTGCTTTATGTTGCCGTCGGCTCAACAACCGATCATGGTCCCATTCAAGATGAGTATGAAGCTGCAATCTTGACAATGGAACTGGATGGGAGCAATTTACAAATCTTTGCGCGTGGTTTCCGTAATCCATATGATTTAACCATGTCCCCTGATGGGCGCTTATTCACAGGCGATAATTCACCGGATAGTGTCGGAGCAGGATTGCCTTTCTTACCACCAGAAGAATTAAATTATGTGCGCGAAGGTCGGCATTATGGTTTCCCTGATGTCTATGGGTATGGACTTGAACTCAATGATATTAACTATGAAACCGAATCGGCTGTCACTGAATTTATTACCTCTACGGCAACTGTTGGGCTTGCATATTATAGCGGAGAGCAATTCCCAGAAGCCTATCGAGATGGTGTTTTTGTCGGACAATTTGGAGGCGCTACACCTGCACGAAATGTCTTATTCGTACCCTTAGAAGCCACTGACGATGGTAATTATCGGGGTGAACCACAGCCATTTATACAATTGAATGAAGGTTTTGAGCCTGTATCCATAAAAGTAGGCGCTGATGGCGCTTTGTACATCACAGAATGGTCTCATGGGTATATTTTACGTGTAAGCTATACGGGTTCAGACTAAAGAAGATAATCTCTTCAAATGACAAACAAAAACCTCCGATTTTGGTCGGAGGTTTTTGTTTATACTTATTCTGACTTTTTAGATTTATCCACCAACACCTTGTGGGACAGCAACAGGGACATATTCACCTTCCCACCAAATAGGATATTCAGCAATCGGACCATTAAAATAATGATCGAGAATACGGCGTACCAATGGCGCACTCACTTCCGAGCCTTCGCGTGAATTTGGCACAACAACAGCGACTGCAATTTGTGGGTTATCGGCAGGAGCATACGCCACATACCAAGAATTCGGCGCATCTAATGTTTGCGCTGTCCCTGTTTTACCACACGATGTATAGCTCGGTGGTGTTCGGCTATCACCAAAACTACTGGTAGATGTCCCAAATTCTATATTAATCGGTACTTGGCACATACCTGCAATAGTCACTTGCAAGGCAGTTTCACTGACATCCAATTGCCCTTCTACTACAGGTTGAATCGTTTGCGGATTATCCGAGCCTGTACCGACTTCTTGCACTAAATACGGTTCATAGAGTGTGCCACCATTAGCAACCGCAGCCACCAAACGTACCATCTGAACAGCCGTCACTTGGGTATCACCTTGTCCAATCACATTGTTGATCGCCACAGTCACATCATCAGGCTGTGGAATAATCCCCGGTGCTTCGGCTTCAATTGATAAGCCAATCATACGGGTTGGTTCGCCAAAGCCCCAATTACGCAAATAATTAACCAATAGATTTGGACGTTCTTGATACATTAATGAACCAACTTGCCAGAAGAAAGGGTTGCAGGATGTGGTCAGTGCTGTTGACATTGTGATTTCGCCCGCAGCATCACGTCCTTCAACCACGCGCCAATCTTCACGGATACCACCTGTATCGCCATAACTAGATCCATCCCAAGTGAGTTCACAATTGAATAGTTGATCTTGTCCCCATGTGCCTGAATCGGCTGCTGCCAGTGTGGACATAATTTTAAAAACAGATCCCGGTGCATATTGTTCCGTGTACGCACGATTAATCGTCGCAGGACCTACAGGGAGGAAGCGTCCATTACTGGTTGCACGTTGAATTTGGGCAGATGCGCCTGCATATTCAGTGCTAGTTGACCAATAATTACTATCAGGGAAAAAGATGGCAGGGTCATAGGTCGGGAAGCTAAACATCGACAAAATTGCCCCTGTATTGACATCCATCACCACGGCAGCGCCACCTGTTGCACGGGTTGCCCAGTTAATACCAGCGTAATTCCACGCATCAATGAAGGCTTCAGCCGTATGCCATTGCAATTCACGGTCAATCGTCAAGGTCACTGATGTTGATGATGTGCCTGTTGCGGTGCCGAGTTCGCGTAAGGTTACGCCACTTGAATCAATAAGGCGCAAGGATTGTTCTGGCACACCTGCTAATTGATCTTGGTAGGTAAATTCAACACCTGCTGACCCCACAAGATCAGTATCGCTATAACCGCGTCCACGCCAATATTCAACATCTGATACAAAGCCGACATACCCCGTGATATGAGCAGCAGCACCATGCCCAAAATAGGTACGCCCAACACGCGGACGGATTTTTGAGCCGATCAATTCCACATCAATATTGGTGGCACAGAGGCGTTCTAATTCACCACGATTACGCTCATAAATTTCGCTATCAATTTCTCCAACGAAAAATGCCGTATCACCCGCCCGATAATCAATATACAAGGCATTAAAATAAGAAATCGGACGTAGCATCACACGCGATAATAAAGCAGTACACTCATCTTCATTGAGCATATCGGATAAGCGCATAATAACGCCGTAGGTTGTACCATTTTGATTAACGAGTAATTGTCCATTGGCATCATAGATATTGCCACGCGGTGGAAATATACGGCTGGGATCGAGGCGCACATTTGCGGTCATACCATTAATAATATCCATCGGTGACCATGCAATTTTCCAGATACCGTTGTCATCAACAAGGCGCATGGTGCGTTCAGCGTCTATTATTTGCCCAAAAGTGGCTGTATCAAGTTCAACATCATAGAGAATTGCAGCAGAATCTCCTTGTAGTTGCACTTCATTGATTGTATATGCAACTCCTGTAAATCCTATATCGGCATGTGTGTCTGTGTATAAATCAACAAACGCATCGACTGGGTAAATTTCAATCGAGCGTGGATGTAACAGATTGTGCATGATTGCAAATTCTTCTTGTTGCCATGCGTTCAAGAAATTTTCAACTGTTTGTTGTGGTGTATCAGCAGCCTGTGCGACTATATCCCCCGTGTTATCGCTAGATAATGGGTTATTAAGTGATGGTAGGGTGTCGCAAGCAGCCAGTAAACTGCATAAAAATAGGCTTAACATAAATTGCGTCAATCGTTTCATCAGCACAGGAATCCTCTGGTAAATTTTATCCACTATAATTGTCGTAATTTGGAAAGTCTAGCCATGTATTATAAAGCGTAGGCGGAGCGTCTAATAATTAATTGTTGAAACAGCAACAATATTTGTTACTGATTGTTAATTAGGACTCGCACGAAATATGATACAAGATACAATTAAGGTAGTTAATCAAAGATAATGTGACACGATGCCTAAACAAAACTTAATCACCATCACACAGCAAATACGCCAACTACCACAAACAAGTGATGCCGCGAAACTACTTGTTGAGTGGATTACAGCGCAACATGGTCATGCGTACCTCATGTTGAATGATGGCTTAATGACGGCGAATGATGTAGATCGCAATCCGCAAATTGTGCGATGGATTCAAGATCGTACCCAATGGCGAGATTTAAGCACGCCTGAATTAACGCATGATGCCTTGTTTGTACCTGTGATTTATCATGGTAAGACACAGGGTATCTTAGTCGTTGAAGCAGTTGATGAGCGTGCATTACAGATTGTCCCCGTATTAGAAATCTTAGCTGTGCGCTTGGATACAGAATTTACGGCTGTGATGGTATCGAAAGCACGGCAATTGACTGAATCGGTCAATCGCACATCAACATTAACGACGATGCTAGCACAGTCGGTTGAAGGACTTGTTCCCTTATTTGATGCAATCAATGCTGTGGTATTTCGCTTTGAAGTACATGATACGCAAGGTGAAGCAATTGCAGAATATCCCTCGCAGGTTGCGATTGGGCGTGATATGGGCGCACAAGATTATTCAAGGTTCAATGCGCTATTTTCTGAATCATCTATTCTCACATTAACGGATGAGACACTGCCTAGCACTTGTAAAATGCTCCGCACAGCCATGCGAACAATTGGTGCTAAACAAGTGATTGCTGCACCGATGTTTGCGATGGGACGCTTAATCGGTGCGGTGGCGATCTCGTTAAGTGAAACTGAAGCACAGCGTCAATTAACAGGGCGTGAAAAACAAACCTTACAAATATTAACGCAAGTGATTAGCAGTGCGTATGTTAATATGCGCCGTCATGAGCAAGCATCGCCTCATATTTCGGATGATACAGTATTCCGTCAATTGAGTGATAAAGCGACGATAGCCATTGATATTCATAATCCTGATGGTGAGGTCATCTACCGTAATCAGGCTTGGAATGATCTCTTCTTAGTGGATGCTGAACACCCTCAACAATTTACAGACCGTCTATTAGCGAACGAAAAGTCGATTGCTAGCCAATCAATCTATCCCAATGCAACTCATCAACAAGGTTGGAAGAATTTTATTACGCTTAGACGCAAGGATAATTCCACATTCCATGCACAAGTATCGGTGGTTGCATTGCGTGACAATCAAGATGATGTGATTGGCTATAGTACGATTACCGATGATGTAACTGAATTGCATCATGTGATGGATGCCCTGCAAGAGCAAACCACACGTTTAGCAGCAGCAGCGAGTGTGTCACAATCCATTATTACAACCCCTGATTTAACAGAATTATCGGAACGCGTCCTGCGTTTAATCTGTGAGCAGTTTGATTATGATATTGCACAAATTTGGACACTCAATAATACACGCGATGAATTACAGTGTGTTTCAGCATCGAATCGTCAAGGGGATGTGCTAGCATCGCTGCAAGGAGAAACTTTATCCTTACGGCAAGATAGCGCTGCTAAATGGGTGATTGAACATGGGGATATGCTCATCATTAATGATACCCAAAGTGATGCACGCCATTGGCAACACCCGACATTAGCCTCAATGGGATCAGAATTGGTTCTAGTTTTACAAGCTGCCCATGATGTTTTGGGGGTACTGGTTGTACAAACCCAAGCTAAACAAGGCATCTCTTACGAAGATGCTGATGTCATGCAAAGTATTGCTGACCAGCTTGCGATTGCAATTTATAACATCAGCTTGTTTACACAATTAACTGAGCGCCTTGCTGATATGAGTGCAATGGGTGAAGTGAGCTTATTAGTACAAGCTGCTTTTGATCTTGATGGCTTGATGCGCCGAATCTACGATGCGATGCGACGTGTGCATATCACAGGTAATTTCACATTTGCAATGATGCACAATAAATCCAGTGATATGATAAGTGTGATTAGCTATCGCAATGGTCAATCAGAACGTATCTTACAACCCATTACAGATGATCTCATCTCGAAAATGTTATCGCAAGCTGCCCCCATATTTTGGCGGAGTGCCGATGAACGCATGGCAACAGCGCGCTACTTCGGTTTAGAAATTGATCGCCTACCTTATTCCTTTTTAGGCTTACCTGTCATCGCCAAAGATACTGTTTTGGGGGCATTGTTCACGGAATCAGATGTTTATGGTGCATTTGATGAAAATGATTTGCAGTTTATGCTGAATCTGGTGAATAGTGCAGCATTCGCAATCGAAAATATGCAATTATTAGATGATACCAAACGACGTGTCCGCGAAATGGAAATCATCAATAGCATTAGTCATACACTATCTGAAACATTTGGTATGACAGTGATGTGGGATCGGCTCGTTGGTGATTTAGAAGATTTATTCCCATCAGGTGTTGTCACCATTGCGCTCTATGATGCCAGTGTAGATATGCTCAAATCGCCCACAATGAACAACAATCTTATTGTGCTAGCACCACCACCTGAGCCGTTGGCGCGTGTTATTGTCCAAAATGGCTTCCCACTTGATTTTTCTGATTTAACAAACGCAGAAGAACGCCTTGAAGGATTAGGCATTGACCCCTTTATGCTTAATTTGGGACGCTTAAAATCATGGGTTGGTACACCGCTCAAAAGTCGTAATAACGAAACCATTGGTGTCATTGCCTTACAGAGTAATCAAGCAGGAATTTTTTCGGAGCGTGATTTATCCCTTTTGAATATGGTGGCTGCTCAGACATCCTTGGCATTGGATAATGCTTATTTATTGAATGCGGAGCAAGAGCGGCGCGAAATTGCGAATAGTTTAATTGATATGGGGCGTATTGTGACATCAACGCTCAATATTGATGATGTATTCGCACGCATTTTGGAGCAAATTGCTCGCTTATTGGATTATGATCGTGCTGCAATCTTCATCCCAATTGAAGATGATATGAATACGATGGTTATCTATGCGCTTGATGGTTTTGATGAGCGTTATTTGCGTCAACATATCACGCTGGAAGTCGATAGTCCTCTATGGCAGGTCTTGTATTCACAAGAACCTATGACCATCTCGCATGTCAGAGAAAGCCAAATATGGCAGAAGCAACCCCATATATTGCAAGATGGTACAGCCAAATCATGGATGGGTGTTCCGCTCGTTGTACAATCACAAGTGCGTGGCATTATCTCGCTAGATACAAATAGTGATACCTTGTATATGGCTGATGATGAAACCCCTATTTTTGCTTTAGCGCGACAAGCATCTATCGCTGTTGAGAATGCTCAGTTACATAGTGAATTAGAAAATAATGTTGAATCACTCAAAATCCGAGCAGAACGACTGGCAACAATGCACCATCTCGCAAATTATGTCAGTTCATCTTTATCACAATCTGCCATTTTAGACCATACAGCTAAATTGCTTACCGATCTATTTAAGGTTAACTATACTTGCATTATCCGTATCCATGAGATTGATGGTAACGGGCATTTAGTCGCCGAACATCCCAGTACGACGATGATCGATCAGACGGTCATGATAAAAGGCACAGCAGCCTTTGATGATTTTCAAGCGATTGTGCGCCAAAATACTGCCCTGCTCATTGAAGGTGACAGTCCTTTGGGGACATTGTTACCGAGTATCCACAATGCTGATAAATTTGTCATTGCACCTTTGATTGCCCATGAACGGGTACTCGGTAGTATTATGTTAGGCTTGGATGATACGATTGAGCGCTTTGATGAAGAAAATCTTGAAACATTTATGACCATTGCTGCACAAGTCGCAGTGGCTGTACGGAATGCAGAATTATTCCAAGATGCACTAGAAGCAAGTCGTCTCAAGAGCGAATTTTTAGCCAATGTGAGCCATGAATTACGGACGCCACTCAATGCGATTATCGGCTATAGCGAGTTATTACTCAGTGGAACATATGGCATCTTAGAAGATAAACAAGAAGATCGTTTAGAACGTGTTTTCCGCAGTGGACGGCAATTGCTAACACTGATTAACGATATTCTGGACTTATCTAAAATTGAAGCTGGCAAAATGGAGCTTGATCTCCTTGAGTTAGATATTGGTTCATTAATAGCTGATGCAGCCAGCACCTTGCAGCCACAATTATCTGCAAAAAACCTTGCGTTTATCTTAGCAATTGAAGATGACTTACCGCCTGTTTATGTTGATCCTCAACGGATGCGTCAAATCTTGATTAATCTCTTGAGCAATGCCGTTAAATTTACAAAAGAAGGGTCGATCAAAGTACAAATAGAGCGCACTGTTGTGAATGTAAGAGACTATCCACAATTAACCTTACAAGTGGCACAAAAAGGTAATGTTTGGTTACATATTAGTGTGCAAGATACAGGCATTGGCATCAGCGAAAAAGATCAACTTTTAATTTTTGATGCGTTTACACAAGCAGATGGCTCAAGCATCCGTGAGTACGAAGGGACAGGATTAGGGTTAGCGATTACACAACAACTCATCACCATGCACAACGGTCATATTTGGCTAGAAAGTGAAATCGGTGTTGGCAGTACCTTCCATCTTTTGATACCGAGCATGGAAGCCATCCAAAAGCCAAAATATAACGTTGCCCCAGATGATACCCGTTCAGTCGTTGTATTGATGGATGAGGACGACTTGACCTTACAATTGATGACTGATTACCTTAATCCACAACAGTATAATGTAATAACGACGCGTGATCCGCAGGAGATATACAAAATTGTCGATGCAATTGACCCTGCAATCGTCATCACAGAATTGGTGATGCCAAAGGTAGAAGGACTGGATATGTTGCAGCAACTTATCAATTATCCACGCCTTGAGCATGTTCCTATTATTGTATGTTCGATCCTTGATCGTGAAGATGAGGCATTAGCATTAGGGGCTGCTGCTTATATTAAAAAACCCGCAACACGTCGTGATCTATTGTCGTTGTTGGATATATTGTTAGGATCATGATGGAACAGTTATTCGTCTATGGCTCACTACAAGACCCTGTAGTTCAACACACATTAATTGGGCGGACGATTGAGGGTCAAGCGGATACGTTGCTTGGTTATAGGATTAATATGACGTTGATGCCACCCTACCCTGTCGCACTCCCAGCCCATAATCATCCTATTGATGGACTTATCTTGCAGGTCAGTGCAGAAGAACTCATTAAACTTGATGTGTATGAAGGTGAGTGCTATTTACGGGTTCGCATTACCCTAGAAAGTCAGCAAGAAGCATGGGTGTATATTGGGAATCCTGCATGTTATCCTGATGATGATCGTCTGATTGATTAACCTCAGTTTTGGATAATGCAGATATTGAAATGATGTAATAGAGTCGCATTTTTTGAAGATGAAGTTCTTAGTCTTTAGTGAACTGCTAAAAACTACTGGCTAAAGACTCGACTTTATAGATTATAGGACTTAAAAATACCCTTCCTTAAACAAAACTCACGTTGATTAATTAAAGCACTATATCAGGACACTATTTTGACGCGCACAATCCTTCTCATCTCACGTTGCCCACCCTATCCACTTCATTTTGGAGATCGCCTGATTATCTGGCATCTGGCACGTATCTTATCGGAGCGTGGCTACACACTCGATTTATTAGCGCTCACCCAACAGGCTACTGATGCTGATGACATTGCACAGTATTCGCATTTCTTCCGTGATATTCACTTATTTCCTGAAGTTCAGCGCACACAATTGATGTACCTCAAACGCTTACTCGGTGAGCATCATCCGTATCATCGAGAGGCAGCATGGCAAACAGATTTATGGGATGCCATCGCTGATACATTACGCCATCATACTTATGATGTTGTGCATCTATTTGGGGGTGTGCATGTTTATGAATTTTCTCACTTATTGCGCGATCAATCGACAGTGATTACACCCTATGAATCGTATAGTTTGTATCTCAAACGGGCTTTAGCGCAATCATTTGAGGGGCGAACGTGGTTGAATCGGCAAATCACACGCCAATTTGAGCGTTGGATGTTTAGCCCTTATGATCGTACGGTTGTCTTGACAGAATATGACCAAGCCGAACTCTTAGACATCAATCCAAAATTAGCGATTGATGTTATCCCAAACGGCATTGACTTGAGTAATTTTCAAGCACTAGAGATTAAACGTGATGCAGCAACTATTTTATTTGTGGGCAATTATGATTATCCCCCAAATCATGATGCAGCGCTGCTGCTTGCACAAACAATTTTCCCACAAATTTTAGAGGCTATCCCTGATGCGAAACTGCTGTTGGTGGGTAATGCTCCCTCTACTGAGATGCTAAAATTAGCATCTGATTCTATAATAGTGACAGGTCGCGTGAATCGTGTGCAAGATTACCTAGCATCAGCAACAGTATTCGTTTGTCCTTTGCGAGTGGGCGCAGGGATCAAAAACAAAGTGTTAGAAGCACTCGCAATGGGGATTCCAACGGTTGCAACACCGCTTAGTATGGAAGGCATTGTAGCTATTGATAGAACACACGCCCTCATTGCACCGATAGACACTATCGCAGATGTGACGATTAATCTCATACATGATGTTGGGTTACAAAAACACTTATCCGAGCAAGCGCCAGCATTGATTACAGAACGCTATAGTTGGGACGGTGTGGTAACACAATACGAGGCTCTATATGAAGCTATAATTTAACAAGGACAGATCATAATGAAACGGCTAATTGGATCAATACTTTTAGTACTGATGATTGCTTTAATTATCCATGCTCAAGATACAAATACAAATCGAGATGACTTAATTCCTGATCTCATGCGCGAGATTAATCTCTGGCGACTGAATTCAAACTTAGAACCTGTTGTTTATAGTCCGCTTTTGGAACAACTTGCTATTTATCAAGCCGATTATTTAATAAGTTTACCCTCAATCCCTGTCGATCTTATTCATACTGGTCCTAGGGGAGAAAGTCCGCGTGAACGCTCACAATTCCCTGAATTTGCATGGGCAACTTATGGACATCCACAATTATTTGCGGTGACTGAAATTGCAGCGATTGGTAGCATTAATAGTGCAATGGCATTCTGGCAATCTTCTGATATTCACACGCGTAGTTCGCTCAATCCGACATATCGTGAAGTGGGCGTAGCAGCCCGTCAATACGGGACAGATGTCTTATTTATTGTTGTTTTTGGTGGACGACCTAATCAATTATCAGCCCTTCCTGATCCTGATACCAATACGCTCTACCTGACGAATGAGCGAAATGAGTGGCAAGGCGATTGGCTTGGCGTGGCTACAGAATACCGCCTCCTTGATGAAGAGCGTGAACCGATCACCAATTGGCTGGAATGGGAACCTAATATTGATTTACCAGAAGTAGCAGGTAATTTTTTCTATATTGAGTATCAAGATGGTACAAATCGTGTTACTAGTCGTGTGCTTATCGAGCCTATTTGGTCATTAGCCGATAGAGATCGTGCGATAGCTGTTGCTGGTGAAGCGGTTGACGCTGATATTGTTGAAGCCAATGAAGCCTTAGTTGATGAAGCGATTGCAGCCCTACCTACGAGTACGCCAACACAACTCCCAACGACAACACCCACACAATCCGTATTTGCCACATCAACACCCTTACCATCAGCAACCCCTTTACCTAGCCCAACTTTTGTTATCCCAACCTTGACACCGCGTCCTGAACAAGTTGTTCGGCTTGAATATGATGATACCTATTTCACATTAATTAATCCGTCTGTGAGTGTGGTTGATTTATATGGTATGACCTTCACCGATGGCAACTTCACGTATTCAGCAATAACATGGGAAGTTCCTGCGGATGAAATCAATATCGGGGCTTTGCCTGCTAATCATTGTTTGCAGCTAAGTGGCTTTAGCGTCAACACAGGGATTAACTTTTTACCTCAATGTAGCTTTGTGCGTAGTTTTGTCACGATTTCAGAAGATAATTTCTTTTGGGTAGACGGTACATTTGATGTTTTAATTGAGAACCAAGTCATTGCAACCTGTAATGCGGATGACAGTATGTGTGAATTTAGGTTAGAGTAAACCTGTTTGAAGTCTCGTTTGAGAGATAAGGCGCTGATAATACGTCATTATCTCTCGACGATTACGCAAGTTTTTATGCAAAAATTGTCGAATGATCTCGGCGCGTTATACTTATAGTAACTGTATACATAAACAAAGACTAATCATCATGAAAATTATCTTCTGTCATGATCCTATGTCCACTGAAGCACCTGACTCAATGTACATTGATGAAGTTGCTGCTGCCACCCATGCAGGACTTAACTTTGAATTGATTGATTATGCAGCACTGGCTAATCATGATAATGCAGCGCGTGCCGTCCGTGATATTCCTGCACATGATTCGGTTGAACTTGCTATTTATCGTGGATGGTTACTGAGTGTCAGCCAATATAGCGCCCTCTATAACGCCCTGATGAGTCGCGGTATTCGCTTGATTAACACTGCTGACCACTATCAATATACACAGCATTTACCAAAAGCGCTTCCGCTCATCAAAGAGCATACACCCCGTACTATTTATATGGAAACAGATGGTCAATATTTATCGTATGATGGCATCATGCAATTACTAATTCCCTTTGCAGGACAACCGATTATCTTGAAAGATTTTGTCAAATCAGCCAAGCATTATTGGTATGAAGCCTGTTATATATCATCCGCATCCGAGCTAACAACAGTTAAAACCACAGTGGAAAATTTTCTAAAGATTCGTGGCGATGATTTTGAGGGTGGGCTGGTATTTCGTGAATTTGTCGATTTCAAAGCCTTAGCCGATCATCCACAAAGCCAGATGCCATTGATAAAAGAATTTCGCTTATTTTTCTTAAATGGTATCCGTATCGCTACCATGCGTTACTGGGATATAGAGGGTTATGACGATGATGACCTGCCACCCAATGATCTCTTTGCAGATTTAGCCAAGCGTGTCAAAAGTCACTTTTTCACAATGGATGTTGCACAACGTCCTGATGGCGAATGGATGATTGTTGAATTGGGTGATGGACAAGTATCGGGTTTGCCTGATACAAGCAACCGTGATGACTTTTATCGCTCATTAGCAGGTATTGGATAGGTTTGCTTAAAAAAGAAGGATATTTTTGAGACTTCTCATCTATCTGGATTATCCAAACCTGAGCTTGTTGGGGTTATTGTATGCGTGTATCGCTATTAACCCCCAATGGGCGTGGGTGGAATCGGTGTTGGTGGAATCGGTGTCGGTAAATCTCTGCCTGTATACCCCGGACAATTGATGGTCACATTGGTCAAGCCTTGTAGAATATTGGCTTGTACAGAATCTTGTGCTTCGGGATGATTCAGACCAATATTGAGCCATGCCCATGCTTGATTACAGTTAAAGCTATCGCCTAAGAAATAATGCGCTAAACCTCGGACATAGATACATTCAATTTCGAGTTCAGCTAGATCAAATTCATCCGTATTGACCTGTGCTTCAATATCCGAAATATTGATGTTCGGTTGATTTTCAATCACCAATGGATTAACAATTTCACGTCCGAGTTGTTCCTCAGCCGTCAGTAGATAACACATCTGGAATGATTCGATTGCACCTTCGTAATTACGGCGACTATAGCGTAATTGTCCGCGCATTCGATGAGCGGATGTATATTCTGGGTTAATTTCGAGAGCAGCATCACAATAAATCTCAGCATCTTGGAACAAACCTACGGCTGCATAGGTTTCGCACAAGCGCAGATAGGCTTGTGGATTATTCGGCTCAATGTTGAGAATTTCAGTATAAATAGCAACCGCTACTTCGGGTTGGTTGATTGCAGGGTTACGATAGAGCGATGCGAGTTCAAAATAAGGTCCTACAATATTAGGATTAATGGCAATAGCTTGTTCTAATTGGCGGATTGCTTCGGAATAATTGCCTGTAAAAATTAAAGGGTAGGAATAACTACGTCTTACATTGGCATCATTAGGATCAAGCTGGACAGCATAATCACCTGCACGTAAGGCTTCGGTATAGCGTCCGATGCGTGTATAGGATAAAGCCAATGCACCCCAAATCGGCGCAAAATCACCATTAACTTCACGCCCTTCAACAGCAACAGGGATAGCTTCAATGGGATTTTGCCATGCAATCGAACTTGCTTTTAGCGCATAACCACGCGGATCATTAGGCGATAGAGCGATCATTTCTTCGCCTAAAATTTCTGCTTCGTCATTGCGATCTAATTCAATGAGCAATAAGCCATATTCATACATATAGGCAATATTTTCTGGTTGTTGCGATACAGCTTGTTGGTAGAGATTGGCTGCTGTTTGAATATCTCCCTCACTGTAGAAATCTTCTGCTAAAAAGGCACGTTCCCCTGCAAAAGGCGTTAATGTCGGCGCGAGGTCAAAATATTCAAGCGTTACTGAGCGCAGCGTTGATTGTTGTGAAAAAATAAGAAGTGGTATCGTCACAATGAGTACCAGCATAATAGCAATGAATACGAAACGTCCGTTTTGTTTACGGCGATAGAAGAATGGTTTGTTATAGCTACGATCAATTTTGCGATTGTGACGAAACATAGATGTCCTCAGTCGTAATGCATCAACGTCGTTAGGGTAGTAGATAGGTAGTTTGTCTGTCAAGCGATAGCACAAAGCGTAGGGATAACATTAAGAATGTATAAAGTTATAATTTTTTTACAGCCTCACTCTGGAAAAAATATGTTTCTCATGGCAAATTAATGTGACTCATCTTTATTGGGGAAGCAACATTTTAAGTCGCTGAAAAATTAACTAGGGGATATTTATGAGTCAACTGCGAAATCAAGATGCACGAGCAGTGGCTTATCGTGCGTTATGTCTTGGGGCATTATTAAAACGTACAGAGCTAGAATTAGACATTCAAGATACTGAAATTGATGTAGATCATACTGCGCTACACGAGAAAAATAATGTACTTAATCGCTGGTTGATCGACGAACATATTAATCCGCATCTATCCGAAACGGAATACCACCTCTTAGCAAAACCTCTTGGTACATGGTCAGAACGAACACTCATTACAGTGGGTTGGCGTACCGAAGCGCTGGGTATCATGTTATGGGCGCTTAATCGTCTGGATGATCTACTCTCGTATGATAAACAATTCCAACCTGCAACTATTTTAAGCCCTCTTGATATTTTTAACCCCACAATTGATTTTATTTGGTTAGCTGAATTACGCCCTGATACGATCTTATCGCAAGCACGCGACCAAGCTGAAGCATGGAATTGGCGCAGCCGTGCGCGTGAATTAAAAGCCTTAGGGATTCGTCCGCCTGAAGGGGTCACGTTCAATGAGATCATCCGATTTACGGCTGAAAAAGCCTATCATAATGGGCACATCGGACAACCTATTTATGGTGATTTCCCTGTTTTAGGTAAAGCCTATGTTGATCTTACGACGGATGAATACAATTTAATCAGTGCGATTGCCTATGAACGAAACAGCGCCCTCAGTTGGATTTGTGAGAT
>JBAUIA010000366.1:0-2720 GCA_049680565.1 Phototrophicaceae bacterium | reverse complement strand
CCTGCCTCCACGGATGCGTCGATCCACAGATAATGTGCCGAAACCTTTGAAGCTCACATACCCATCGGGTTTGCTGAGTGTTTCACTCAAAATATCCACCATCATGTCAATCGCTTGGCGTGCCTCATCCTGAGTCATTACAACCTTTGTTGTTTTACTACGACGTGCTAAGAGGATGGCTAATTCATCACGATTCATCTAAAGTCTCCTAATGGTTCAATCAATACCTGACGACGATGAACTTGAGCGACAGGCTTTTTCTCAACAATAATTTCGGGAATAACGCCATCGGCTTCTTTAGCAACTTGGGCATCTACCTCACGCTTACGCTTCGCCATTCGGTCTGCTCGACCGCGTTTTAAGAGCTTTTTCGGGACGTGATTTTCGTCAATAAGAGCAAGTACTTCTGTAACATCTTTGCGTTCATAGATACGGGTCAAGCGTGCCAGAATCAAGGCATAGGTTGCATATTCTGCTTCAACATAGCGCGTGCTAATCAAGCAATTACCTTGCGGTGGGCGCACGACCTCATCAGATGTCAACAAGCGTCTTTGATTCTCTTTCGTTTCACCTTCCTTCGTGGTTGATTTACTGGTAGATTGTCCAGTGGATGCACTGTAGAACTCAGCCGTCTTGTGATCGCAACCACCGAACACAATCTGCGTTGCCATACCTGCTAGTAAAGTCTCTGAGCCATTTTTGCCATAGATATTCTCTAATTGCCCCAAGGTCTGACAGGCTAAGAGGAAGGCAATCCGACGCTTACGGACTAGATTCGCAAATTCGACAATTGCAGATAAATCACCCAGCGCAGGAAATTCATCAATAATAAACTTCACAGGTACAGGCAATGCCCCACCCTTACTGCGTTCACCAATGCTATCTAGGTCCAATAAGAGCTTCGTCAAGACTGCACCTAAATAAGGGGCAATTGTTCGTCTTGCTTGTCCGGGGGATGCCAGAATAATCACCGTTGGTCTTTTGGCATTGACCAGATCACTGGCTTTAAAATCACTGGCAGTTGTGCTATCGCGTACCGTTTGGTCTGCCCAGCCTGTGAGTGAGGTTGAGAGTGTCGCCACAATGTTACTCGCTAATTTACCATCACCTTCGGCTGAACTGATGAAACTACCTGCCAAGCGTTGGGCATCGTCTGCTTCTTCACCCAAACGTTTTGCTAACTGAGATAGATCATTGAACTGCGTATAAATATCACCAATATTATCGAAGCGTAGCAAACAGGCAGCCAATAACATCTCAGCACTTTTGCTCCAGAAGCCTGACCCACCGCCCTCTTTAGGAATCAGTACATCTGCAATGGCTCGTGCTTGACTGATACTTCTAATATTACTAGCCAGATTGTAACGGGGACTATTTTCATCTAATGGATTATGCACAATCACCCGATGTCCACTCACGGCAGCATAACGAAAAATGTGTTGGGTCAATTCAAATTGTGGATCTGCGACCACTAGGTTTTGTCCTAAGCGCATCGAGTCATACAAAATCGGTAAGATGACTGAGGAACTCTTACCTGACCCTGGATTACCGATTGTAATCATCCCGCGTGCCGCATCCTCAGCGGTCAAGCTAAATTGGTCACCAAGGTAAGTATATTTTTTGGCACTAATTTTCTGTCCCATGAAACGTCCATAGAGATTAATGCCACTATTTTGGTCTTGCATGAAGCGTTTGAATTCTTGACCTGTCGCAAAGTGACTGCTCCCGTGTTGCTCTTGTTGGCGTTTGATACTGCGAAAACGGTCTAGCCATAAACGCAAGGGACTGGCTTGTTTGCTCGCTGAGATCAATAAGAAGCTCACCATGAACATCCCCAAGCCAAGTAGTAAAGATGTCTGTAAGAGACGCTCGTGGTCAATACTTGCAGGACCGAAGAGGCTGATTTGCCAAGGACTGAGATCTTGTCTAGAACTTGCCCGCTCAATCGCATAATCGCCTAGCATGAAACTGGCTAGCATGACAACACTGATATTTGCAGATAAAACCATCAGGATGCGTAAACTCGCTGAAAACCGTGAGGGTTTGCCTCCATCAGCACTGGTGCGGATTGATGAGCCTGCCGTTGCTAGAAATAAAACCAGACAAATTAAGGTCAGGATGACCGCGATTGTTCCCAAAATCCCTGCTAGCTCGAATTGAAACAGATGATATAACATGCTTATCTCCTCTTAGGCTTTCAGACTTCGATTGTGTTCAACACGTCCAGAATGACTTCAATGTGGGCATTGATATCCTCAACATCATTCATATATATTTCATCAGCATCTTCCAGATGTTTCAGTAAAATAACTAACTGTTCTGCGACTTGACGCAATTTCAAATTGTCTAAATATAATCTGTACTCATCTTTCGTCATCGCTCATACATCCATCACTTCTCTTATAAATCCATATCGAAGTCGTCATACAATATCTCGTTTGGCATCGCGCGCCCGATGTCTTCCTCTGTAGGGGCTATCCCTAGTGTTTTGTAGAAGGTATCTACTTCCCTGCCAACATTGATCGACGGTTGATTATCTTGCACTTTAGGTCTATCAAATGCCTGCACCCGTTCTGGGTAGCTTGCCAATCGCTTTTTCAGATCATCGGGGGCATCGACTTCTAAGATACTGTAGATCTCATCTAAGAACTGATCCATCGCTTGCTCATCTGGCTCAAGTCGTGCTGCGGGTCGCGCGCGCGCTTCGCGTTCCTGATCCA
>JBAUIA010000365.1:0-6728 GCA_049680565.1 Phototrophicaceae bacterium | reverse complement strand
ATAACACTTAAAGAAATTAAAATCCCGATTTGGCGTGAAGCCGTCGAAGAAAGTATGCGTAACGCAACAGATCAAATCGTATTATGGAAGCAATTACGTCAAGATCGCGTTTTACAACCGATTTAATTACAAAATCATCCTATCAAATTAATCAGCATTCAATATGCGCTCATAATCGAGCGCATATTTTGTTTATCTCTCATAATTAATAACATTTAAGTTTTCTCCTAAAAATTAAACACAATATAAATACTTGATGCGGTTGTTTCTATACTTCTACCACCATACTAGTGAAATAACTATGATTTCACACGTATAGGAGATAGCTATATGCAAACTAATCCAGAAAAATCCCCAAAACAGAATTTTGCAACTATTGCTTTCATAGCAATTTTAGTGATAGGTGCAATAGCCTATATTTTACCGCAGATGTTCGGTGGTAATAATGACACGATAGAAAATGATACAGACAATGTTTCTGTACAAAGTGTCGACGACGGCATCGACTTAGGACGCGCTGTTATCGCAGAACAAGCTGACCGTGATGGATGTCCTGTTAGCACAACCAGTAGCTTACGTAATGTCGATCAATTTTATGTAATCGCACCTGATAGTGAAGTAGCAGAAGGTACAGATATATTTGTTCGTTTGTATCGTGATGATATTGCCATTGAAGATTTACCGATCATCACTGCCGATCAAGATTATGACAGTACCTGTATCAATTTTGTGTTTGAAACAACCGATGGTTTTGACTTTGAAACAGGCAATTATGAAGCTGAGTTTTGGGTCAATGGCAATTCTTACAGCAGTGTAGCTTTCACAATTCGTTAGTTAAAAGGTAAAGGATAATAAATGATGGACGATCCGATGATGATGTTTGTTATAGCAATAGTTGTACTTGTAGTTATATATATCCTCATGAAAAATATGAGAAACAATACGAATAATACGCAAGATAACCGTGATTATCGTACACAAGGGTCAGAACGTCCACGACATGATGATCCTAATATCGCTGGGTCTGGTACTTTTGGTACACGTCAATCTCGTGAAGAGTTAGATTGGTTACGTAGTAGCCAAAAACGCACAGAGCCACCTGTCGTTCGTGAAGTTAGTAGAGATGTACGTAATGTGGACAGTAGTGAAATTGATGGACGCGGTGCTTTTGGGCGTGACAAAAAGTAAAATAACAATTGCTATCACTATAAAGTAGATTCGCAAAAGATATACTTTTGAGTGATAGCAAAATTTCTTCGTAAGTAAAAGTATTTATTCAATAAAAAACTTCATAATAAACCACCTAATTTCTTTATGAAAGAGATATGCTTAAAATATGATCGCGTAACTACTAATCACATTTCACTGCTCATAAAGTCATAAAATTTTGCATTACATATTAATTCCAAATAAGTGACCTCTCAAAAATTAAACACAATACAAACACTTGATACATACCCTTCTATTGTTTTGCCATCACACTATATTTATGTTTGAATCGTAGTTCAGTGCTACGTTCAATAAAAAATCATTGGTGGATGAGCGATCCTGTTTAATTTCGCTTATAGAATATATTTAAGATTCAGGATCAAACAATGTCCACAAATTTCACCTAACTTAATGGAGAGACCCGCTTATATAAAAATAGAGCATCAAGCAGCAACAAGAGTTGACTATTAATCGGGGGATTATAAAGCTAAATTTTGGGGTAATTGCAACTCATAAAGGCATGTTACTTTCTCAAGACGATTAATAAAGGCTAAGACAAAATGGACGATTTAGTGATCTTTCTCGTTATCGGTTTAGTCATATTCACACTTGTGTATCTGTTGATACGCGATACCCAAAACAATAGCACAGCAACATATACTCAAGCACGCGATACTCGTACAGAAAGCGTAAAAAGCGCAACAATAGGCGACGCTACGACTGTTGAAACGGGTCAATCGAATGAAGATTTTGATTGGTTACGAACGACGCAAGACGCTACAAAAGTACCGACAATTCGTGAAATAAGAGCCGAGCCTCGCAGTGTTGATAATGATGATACTGCTGAGGTTTAATAGATTTATACGCACTAAAGGATAAGCATGTGTTCACAATAGAATTATAAAGAGGACACTCTGTATAAAATAGAGTGTCCTCTTTTGATTTTAATCGAGCATTGTTGAATTTAGTCTTCTACAACTTCCATTGCATCATCAAGCGCTTGCTTCATGACGGCAAGTTCCGTAAAAGGACCATCGTCATTGGTAATCACGCCACTTGCAACTTCCAGATTGTTTTTGCCCATCGCTTCTTGTGATTTGACACGATCTCGTAATGGGAAAAAATATTCGCGCGATTGTGCAATCCGACGATCAATCCGTTCTTGAATATCTTCGGCAGCTTCATCGTTGGTGATAATCACAAAACTTTCTTGCGTTAAATGCCCGACAAAGTCATCTTCTGCGCCATATTCACGCACAGCATTTCTGACCATGAGTGTTACAGCACGCAGGACATCATCGGCGGCAACAAAGCCGTATTGCTCGCGGAATGTGCCGAGATTGTTGATACTCACTTTTAGAACTGCCCAATTACTGGAATTCATCAGTACACCGAGTTTTTCATTGACCAGTTCACCTTCTGGTAAATCTGTGACAGGGTTATTGGCAACTGGCATTTGTGCGCGGCTAATCGCGTTGCGTACCCGTAGGCGTAGTTCTTGAATATCAAAGGGCTTTGTGATGTAATCAATGACACCGAGTTCAAGTCCTTGTAATTTATCGACCCGATCACGCTTTTCAGTCAAGAAGATAATAGGGGTGTCTTGTGTACGGCGATTATTGCGTAAGCGACGGCATAATTCAAAGCCATCAATATCAGGCAAGCGTATATCGAGCATAATGAGATCAAGGGGGTTATCATCTGCTAATTTTAAGGCTTCTTCGCCCCATGCTGCGGTGAGTACATCATAATTTTGCACTCTAAAATACGAACTCACCATCTCGGATAGATCGAGATCATCTTCAACAATGAGTATATGTGGCTTATCGACCATGTTAGTTCAGCCCTTTGTGTGTTTATTTGCTCAATAGGTATCATACAATAAGTGGGCTTGTGCTACATGAGCGAATAGCCCTATAAATCCATGTCATCAGCCAATGCGCTCGCCAATGGCACTTTTATTCACGCGGAAAACACAGTGTTCGTGTCCTGTTGCGGTACACTCAACTTCGCGCACATAAAATTCGTAGCCATTTGATGACCACCGCAAACATTCAAGAATGATCCCGCCCATCATATGACAAACAGGTTTCTCTGCGGTACGTCCCCAAGCAAATGGGCTAATATCTGACACAAATAATAACGTATTCTCTTGACTTTCTACAGTGGCGCGTTGATCGCTAAAATTTGTCAAAATCGCAGCTAAGCCATTCAAACCATAGGTGATGCGCTTCGATAAAGACAGATTTTTGAATGCAGGATGATTCACAGCACGCATCGCGCCAAAATCTTTAAGTCCGCGTGCAAATGCAGATTGCCCAATACGCAAAGCCATACCGCGCCCGCCCCGTACCCCATACATCTCCTCCAGCCCTTCGTTAAGCGTTGCAATGGCAGCAAAATCAAAGGCACGTTTAAGATCATTATCGGGCGGATGGGTAAGATATGTCTCCATATTTGCTGATGTTAATAATGCACTGAGTCCGTTGGGACCCATGACATCGTCCATCGCAGCAAAGAAGGCACGCGCGATGCGGTTTGGATAATAGAGACCGCTCGGCTCTTGCACAATTGTTATCTTTCTCTTTTGATGACTATCGGTGTGAGGCATACGAATTTGCCATCACGATCTTGTTGACGAGACTTATACAATTTCTTCAAGTGCATCGACGGCACGGGTTACATCAAGCAAAATGAGACCCAATTTTGCATCTTTACGTGCAATAACGGTCAATACTGCTTCTTCCCCAATTGATGTGAGGATGACGTAGCCATTTTCACCTTTAACATTGACCTGATCGAGTTCACCACGATCAAGTTCACTCGCAATCCGTTCACCGAGCGAGAGCATCGCAGCACTCATTGCACTAACGCGGTCTTCTTCGATACCGGGTTGCAACATAGATGCCATACTTAGACCATCGACACTGACAATAGCTGCTGCTTCCACGTCACCTGAGCTTGCTTGTAAATCGCGGAGTTTTTCCATGAGTTGTTCTGTACGAGATGCCACAGTGCATTCTCCTGTTTTCTTTAAAAACGACCTATTCGTTTGTTGTTAAATATAGAGGTTAATACTTAAAAATTGTACACGATTAATGTATTTCCTGCACATTGAGCTTTTGAGTACGCACCCTGTTTTATATATGTTGCCATCTTAACATAACCTACAAGGCAAGCATATGACAAGCATTGTATGCTTAATTCACATTATTGAGCATTTTGACGACTCGTACCATAAATAATTGGCAGCAGGTATCAATATGATAATCGATATCCATTTGCTCGGCACTGCCACTATAGCGCCCTGTAATGGTGATGGTTGGTTCTGTGCCGTGTTCATCACAGGTAATGCCATCTAGCTTGCGCGCTAAGCCTTTGCCAATAGATTGCTTCGTTTGCTCAAAGAGGTAATTGACTGTGTACTGATCTAAATAAGGATCAGCTTGCAGCGCACCATCTATATCAAAATCGAAAATCACTTTTGCCATACTATCCTCAATCCTATGCAATGATCGCTTATTTGCTTAAATAGATTGCTAACAAAACCATGCTATACTGATTTTGATTGCATTTCAATTGATGATGGGAGAATCCATATGGAAGAGAAAACCTTAGCACAAGCAGATCGTGAAGCAAAAAAGATTATCTCGAATTGGGTAGCAGGAGCAGCATTATTAGGGTGGATACCGGGGAGTACAGTTTTATTCACCGCAGCCGATACTGCGATGTTAACGCAAGTTGCAGCCGTTTATGAAGTGAGCGCGTTCGATATGGAACACCTCACATCCACATTAACGGCATCACTCGCTAGTGCCGTCGCATCAGGCTTTATTGTAGAAGGCATCGGACTTGTTCCTGTGATTGGTTGGGCGATTAAAAGTGCAGCGATGGCAACCAAAGCCAACTTCATCGGCATTGAAGTCATGAAATATTTCCGCAAGCGCTCTAAATTAGCTAATCAAACCATTGATATTGAAATTGAATAACTCGCTTAGAGACCGTTTGAATACACTATTTAACATACCTCAAGACGTACCGTTGTGCGTCCCTACGACTTGTCATAATAGTCAATTGTAGGGACATCCAACGGGATGTCGAATAGAGTCTGACATCATGATTGAATTTCAAAACAGGTTCTTAGATAATTAGTTATGCCGTTTGAGGTACTTTCGCAAAATAATCAGCGATATTCTGCAATTCTTCGCGGTAAATTTTACGTGTGATAACAGGCGTTGTTAATTTCTCGATGAAACCGATCACCCCAGCACCAAAAATCATGGTTGTGCGAATCCTCAGATAACAGCCTTCGGCGTGTGGCTCAAAAAAGAAATGTGTCACCGTGCCAGTTGCTTCTTCTTTTTCGACCAATATAGCGCCTTTTTCAGGTTCAGTTACGACCATCTGCATGGTTCGTTTGACACCAAATACTTCCATATCGACATCAATAATTGTGCCTTCGCCAAAACCACCTTCAAGCACCCGTAGATCAACAAAATATGGTTTCGGCAGAATCAGCGCATGTCCGTGTTGATAGTCCGCTAGTAACTGATACACCTCAGCAGGATTTGCATGAATGACACGGCTTTCTTCAAATGTTGCAATATTCATCATAGTTACCTTTCCTTGTTTGCATTGTTCTTAATTAGGATGATAATAAAGAAAGATGACATTTGCCGTCAACCTGTCCACTCATAGACGAGTGTCTATTATGAATCGTTACGAAGCCACAAAACAACGGATTCGCCAGCGCTTTTTCGAGGTAGCAATTGATCTCATTCTGGAACAAGGCTACGACGCGATCACTGTCAGCGAAATTTGCCGACGTGCGGATTATGGTCGTAGTACCTTCTATCTGCATTTTGCGGATAAAGAAGCCCTGTTTTGGGCGATCCTTGAACACAATTTACGAGTGAGTGATGCTCAGATTTTGGACGCAATCCGTCCGTTAGCATCACCACAACGCGAATGGGTCGCATGGAAGCTGATCTTTGAGTCTGTGCCGTTTCAGCGTGTATTTTATCGTCAACTAAATGGGGATTTATCGCGTCGCTTGCGTCAATGGCAACGCGAGCATCTCATTACCACTTTTGAAGCCCAACTACGTGAGGGGATTTACTCACTCTTGCTTGATGTTCCGCCCGAAATCGGCGCACGGTTTATCACAGGGGCGCTGCTGGAAGTCTTGGAATATTGGCTGTATCACCCCGAAGCTGGCGATACAGAAACAATGGCACGCTATTTTTTCACACTTGTTTTTCGTCAAGAACCATCTATAACTAGCTAAAGTAGTTTAAATAACATTATTTTTTGACTGTTAGTCAAAAAAACTTGACCCATCTTGTTATATTTGATATTATATATTTGATTACATGTTACCGTGTAAATGCACCTTTAAAATTTATCTCTTTTGTAACACCGCTGTCAGACAACTAATTGATGTCAACTGTTTAAGTAAAAGACAGTTTAATGTCTGGGGTCATATCCCCGACATCTCGTAAGCACTTGTTTATGGATTT
>JBAUIA010000364.1:0-2519 GCA_049680565.1 Phototrophicaceae bacterium | reverse complement strand
CCTTAGCCCACTGGAAAAAGTTCGTAACAGCTACCAATCTTTGGTTAATCGTTGCAGGACTTACTTTTTCAATGCTTTGCTGATGACTTTTCCAATTACGAATATCTCGAGGCATAACGAGGGATATATCTAAACTTGCTTCATAAATCTCTTCATACCACTTCATAAAATGTTTTATGCCGCGATGATAAGCTAACGAGGTGTGCTGGCTTTTTCCATTTTGATCCAGATTTATTAACCATTCTTTTACAATCTCGGTATTCATTAAAACTCTCAATTTATTATGTTGCGTTGTTTATGTGACTTACAGTCTGTAATGACATAATAATTATGCTCTAAAAGTGGCTTGAACGCAACATAATTAACATTATCGTGCGTTAGGATTCAGAAGAGCAAAGCTATTGACTAAAGGTGTAACGATAACAAGTATTATGCCATCTGTTGAAATCTAGATGCTTACAAAACCTTATTGTCTTTCAAGCTTTTGTTATTGTGTGTTTTTAGATAACCCGACAAATAATTATCAAAGAAACCCGACATTTAATTATCAAAGTGACAGACACGGTGACGGCGCAAAGCAGACACGATGACAGCGGATAGCAGACATGATGACGGCGGATAGCAGACACGGTGACGGCGCAAAGCAGACAATGCCGGCTACCCTGATTTCAACTCGGCGACGCGTGTCTCACTTCTGAGGATGACCGTCAACAAACCGGGTGGATTCTCAACCTGATCGCGTTTCAATACTGTATTGATCGCCCGTCCAACCTGTGCCAGTCCATAGCGAGCAATCAGCCGATGCATACTCTCCAAACTGATGGTATGCCCTGCCCCACTGATGCCATTGAGCGCCTCTTTAAAAGTTTGCGCAGCAGCATCGACATCGGCAGCTTGTGGATCATGCTCGTGTGTCGAAACAGTGGCTTTAAGGGCTTGTATGCTGTGATCTAGAGTAGTTATACTGATCGGCTTGATTATACGAATATTGCTTGAATTTGAGCGTTGAGGCACTATCTGAGGTGCAGATGGCGTGTCAATACTTGCCCAATATACCGCAGCCGATTTACGCCAAGGTTCAGGGGTAGCAATCACAGTTGTTGGCTGCGAGGCTTGAGGCTCAAGCGCTTGTGCGCGTCGTGGTGCATAAGGTGTATCAAACTTCGAGCCAATCCAATAGGTATTCGCCAATTGCTTACACAATTTAATCTGCTTACCTTGCTTGATGAGCTTACCAGCTAAAGCCCGTTTGGCTGGATAGCGCTTGCCCTGCTCATCTTCAAGGAACATACCCGGCACAGCAATGTCTGGAATCGTGTTCAGATTGCCCCAATACAAGCGTTTAGCGCTGTATTCGGCACGTTTATTCAAATCGGGAATGGCACGATCATAGCGATTTTTGGTAACACGGCTGACCCCGATGCGTTTAGCCAGCCATGTGGTGTGATATTGACCGGGACGGCGTTCCAAGTAGGCACGATAGAAGGCTTTACGGGTGGTTGTGGCGCTGCTGAGGTCGTCGAGACTGAGCGCATCGGCAATGCGACTGTGTTTGACCCCGAGTGCAGCAGCCAGTTGGGCATGGCTTGGCAAGCGATACCAATGGCTGGGACGACCCCCTAAGAAGGTTTGTGTCGGTTTTGAAACACTTATCTCTTTGCATTTAGAGATAGTACCAATAGGGCTTTCTCCAGCAACGCTAGTTTGTGCTTTTGGATAGGGATTTTCGCTATCCACGATACATTCGAGTAAGCCACTGGCGAAGGCTTTGCGAATGGAATGTCTGCCGATGACTCCATCCAAAACTTGTATCGCTTCTTTTCGGCATATGCCCTGCCCAGTCTCATAGCCTGAAAGGCGTAATCCTTCTAGCACGCGCACGACAGAGGTCAATCCTTGTTCCATCAGCGCTTCTTTGATGAGATTCGGTAGATGGACGGATTCTCTGACGGCACGCGGTGGACGTGAGAAGGCTGAGCGAATGGTTGCCAGTGCTTCGCGCTCACGCTGGGTGTAACTTTCATGAGCATGGGCATTATAGGCATGAAGCCGACTTAGCGCTTGGATGGTTGCATGAATGCTGAAGCTATAATCGCGTGCCATCAGGGCTGCTTTGAATAAGGCAGTGTTGCGATTGCCAGCATAGGCGTGTTTGTTGTAGTAGCCGATCAGGTCTTGGACGGATGTGATCGCTTGATCGTCGCTGTCGACGGATGGCAGCGAAAGTGGATTGCCATTGACGAAGGCTTCAATTTGGCTGATGTCGGTTGCGCTCAAGGTTTTAGGTGCTTGTGACTGTTCAAGCGTATAGCCTTCAGTGGGTGGCGCGACGACATAACGCCCTTCCCATTGCCAGTCGATGCCATCTTTTTGGAGCGTGCGCGTTGTGCACGTTTTAGGAATGTGAAAGTAAAGATGCCAGCCATTCGGTGTCTTGACCGTGTATGTGTTGGTGAGATGTGAGAATAGCTGGCAGAATAATTTGTATTTGCTGATGCAATCGAAATCTAAGACAGCCA
>JBAUIA010000363.1:0-1630 GCA_049680565.1 Phototrophicaceae bacterium | reverse complement strand
TGCTAATTCTGTTTCATTGATAATTAAAAAATCAACAAGTGGTAGTAAGGCATCAATAAATGTTGTTGCCGGAGCAGGATTGAGAATTGTCGTCGCGCCAATTTGTTTTGCCCTAGAAAATAAGTGTTTAATGATTGTTTGGGGAATCTCAAAAACACTAGCGACAATATCATCTGCTTCCAAAGGAATCTGGGTAGCCTCTTCTTCGTTTAATTCAAAGTTACTGCCACTAGCAACAACAATCATATTTTCCGAACTCTCATTAATTGTTATTAATGCAACACCACTGGGGTGAGTATCGGAATAACAAAGATAATCAAGATGAAGGGATTCTTCTTGTAGAAATTGAGTTAAAGATTGTCCAAAAGCATCCTTCCCTAATTTAGCAAGCAAATAGACATTATCCCCAGCGCGAGATGCTGCAACAGCTTGGTTAGAGCCTTTCCCACCGGGGATATAATGCAAATCGTGACCAAAAACTGTTTCACCTGCTTGCGGATATTGTTTTGTACGGACGACCACATCCATATTAATACTACCTGCGACTAAAATTTTTCCCATAGCTCCCCCTACCCTATCATTCTCGTTTTCATCAATTATCCCCATAACTCATTTACAAAGCGGATTTTCTCCATCATGTGATGTTCCTTACCGCCTTCATGCTGGTTGAAACGATACACTTTGATTTCTTTGGCTGCATCAATGTAATTGTATGCTGCAAACACTGTGGAGGGTGGGCAAACCGTGTCCATCTGTGCCGTTGAAAACAGCGACGGTGCTTTGATACGTGAGGCAAAGTTCACAGCATCAAAGTAGTCAAGAGTATTAAATACTTGTTCCTCTTTTGTCCGATGAATACTCAAGAATTTGACGATTTCCTCATAGGGATATTCTTCAGTCAAGCCAACTGCTCGGCGAAAATTACTCAGAAATGGTACATCGGGCATACATAATGCCACATCATCCAGTAATCCAGCGACAGCAATAGTAATACCACCGCCCTGGCTATGTCCTGTCACCGCAATTTTTTCCGAGTCTATATCATCTCGGTTTCGAGCAGTTTCTACTGCTCGCACGCCATCGGTAAATACACGTCGATAGTAATATGTCTTTGGATCAAGAACACCTTGAGTCATAAAGCCAGGAAAAGCGGGGTTTGCGCCAAGACCGCTATCAGGCGTGTCACCCTGTAACGAGGCACTACCTTGACCCCGTGTATCCATCACCAGATGAGCGTAGCCCGCACTTGCCCATGTCAGCCAATGGATTGGAAGTCCTCGACCACCACCATAACCTATAAACTCTACAATACAGGGCAATGGTTTGGATGTTCTCGCAGGGCGTATATACCATCCTTTAACCGCTTGCCTCCCAAAACCGAGGAATGTGACATCGTATATATCAAGTGTCTTCAAACCTGCATGATAGGGTTCAAATTAAGCATTTATAGGATGACTTCGGGCTTCATCTAAGGTCCTTTGCCAGAACAGATCAAAGTCTGTTGGTTCACTGCGCTTAGGGCGATAATTAGGTAACTCTTCTATAGACAAATCAAAAAAAGACATAGCCGGTTTCCTTTTGATAATCGTTTTTTGGATATGTATTTGATGCTCAGGACACACTGCCGTCC
>JBAUIA010000362.1:0-3280 GCA_049680565.1 Phototrophicaceae bacterium | reverse complement strand
GTCCAAAGTGATCAGTCAACAAATCCTTGTTAATTTTCGGAACATCCCATCCTGGTAAGAAGGCATGAATACGATCCATAAAAGCTGTGTCATCCCGCATTTCAGGTGGCAAAGGTCCAAATAAATGCCCGATTCTTTGCTGATGTTCAACATCAACATCAAAATTACCCACCATCACCAAGCTACCATCTGCTCGGATACTCTCTTTGCCTCGACTGAATTCACCTGATTCCATGTATCCTTTTAGGATATTGACTCCATCTTTCTGATCAAAGGAAATACCAGAAATTTCATCAAAGCAGACAACATCATATTGGCTAACAAGACCTCGTTGACCTGTTGCATTGTTCACGAAAAGTCGAGCAACAGTGGCTTTACCACCAGAAATTAGATGTGCATACGGAGATACTTGTTGAAATAAATGACTTTTACCCGTGCCTCGCGGACCTAGCTCAACCAAGTTGTAATTTCTTTCGACAAAAGGTACCATACGCAATAGAAGTGCGTTTTGAGATCTCTGGTCAAGTTCCAGAGGCTCAATTCCAATGCTTCTCAGTAAAAATGTAATCCACTCTTCTCTTGTGAAAGCACTTCTAGCCTCAGCTAAGACATCCAAGACATCTCTTTTAGATAGCTGAATTTCACGTAGATGATCTACGCTGAATGTTCGACCATGCTTTTCTTGTCCAATAGATGCATCATAACCTAAAGTAACTTCTGCGTAGAAACCACCAGTCAACATACGCTCGTGTTGGTTAACAAGATCAGCATCAATACGAATATCCTTTATTTGTAAACTAGGTAATGTTGCCAAATACGAATCGGTACGTGAATCCAATCTTGCAGTTATCAGATCTATAATCTTAACTTGACCATTTTCTCGTGCTCTTGCCTTGAATAATTCTTCTTCGCCTGCTTTGACAGTTCTTGATTGCAGTTGTCGTTGGACAATTTTTAAACCTTCTTCGATCTCATCTGGATCTGTACTCGCACAGTAACGACCTAAGAGAAATTCCACAACATATGTAGGAACTGGAAATTGGCGACTAAAAGTTCGTACAAGATCTTTGCGAACTAAGTAACCTTCTAATTGTTCAGCTGCAACCTTATCGATTTTGTCAAGTTCAAGCATTATTTTCTCCACCAACTGTTGTTCCTTCTTGAGCAAGTAATTGACCCGATTCGGTTGTTATCACAATTGTCACCTGCTGCCCTTCTAATTCGTCTTGCGCTACTACAAGTGAGGCTGTTCCATCTGCCTTAAAATTTTTCACATTAAATGCAACACTACTATCAGCATTGCCAGGTTCTCGACGTATATCAGCAATCATACTTTCATCAGTACCATCCGCAACAATTAAACAACGCATTCCACGCCAATCAATGTCAGATATTTTTACTCCGGTTGTGGTGGTCTCTTTATTGTTACTTACTTGAATTTGCAAGGTTAAACATTCTTGGAGGCTAAGACCACCATGTGCATATGTAATCCCCTTACGGAAGCAATTAATCCCATCAGCCAATGTAAAATAATAATTCGGATCCCAAAACCATGCGAACATTTTATCATTCGCTAGCGCACCATCTTTAAGAGCAGCACAGCGTCCCCATTGGTTATCAGTCAGTGATTGTGGCAACACAACCTTGGGCAACTCGTTAGGAAGGAATAGCCAACCATGATCTGTGACAACCTGAATAGTGTTCCAACCTGCCCTGCTGAGATTCTGAATACGTTCCTGAATGGTTTTGATGATTGCATCAATCCGTTGCGTTAGTGTGCCATCATGACCTGCATCATCTATGGCTTTGATCTCTGTCCATGCTTTCCCAGATGGATCACCAGTATCTAAACCCTTTAGAACTTGCCATCCATTTGTTTCCAGTAGCTTCATATGATTTGCGTGGTTAGCACGTCTTTCGGTTTCGATAATTTCAGGCTCAAAATCAATTGAAAAAGTCTGCCCTGTGAGGAGATGTCGAATAGGAGAAACCGCAGGTTTACCTGTTGCTGTCACGCTAGGTAATGCAGTCCACTGGAGTTGTTCACGTATAGAAAACCCATTGTTTTCAAGGATTTGAACAAGCCTTTTACCAATATCGAAGCGTAAAGCATCTATGAAAAAGACACAAGTTCCCTTATCAAAACTTACATTGGAGACTGATTGAATGGATCCACCTGGATAGTTACTTTGGTCAACGAGTTCTTGTAAGTAACGTGCTGAAGCCATAAGCCATGGGCGATAGATTGCATCAAGAACATGATTGATTACTTCCATATCTTCAGCAGAAGATACAGCAGATAGCGCCTGTATTGCTGAATTATCAGCTTGCCATCCACTGGTTTGATAACCATTACTGATATCTTCTAACGTTCCGCCTGCTAGAGATACGGTACTCGTTACTTCTGCTAATATCTTGAGATGATATAAAGCATTCGCAAGCGGAGAATCACCTAATTCAGACCATATCATTTCGCGACGATGACCATGAGCGCGTTCCAATTCTAGAACAATATTTTGAGCCTCTTGTTGTGGTTTGTCATGAGCTGCTCTTAAAGCCTCTCGTAGTTTATCTTCCTGTTGTTGATTCCACTGAGGCCACCCTTCATAAAAATCACTACTAGGATCAAGCCAATCGATAGTATTTGATGGGGGTTTGACTTGTCGGATACGTTCAGGTATCTGTTGGTAGCGTTGGGCAACCTCTCGATATCGCTCCCATAAGGCTTCCCAAACACCTTGATGTTCCGCCAGCTTTCTTGCTCCAGATAGTAACCCTTCAGTGGCAGGATCAAAGGCAAAATGGTAACGGCAAAGCTCAACAAAAGCATGCCACTCATCTGCTGTTTTACGTTGCTGATATTCATCGCCCTCATTGAGCCATCTGAGCAATTCTCCGGGCGGATCTTTGCTAATAAGCTGATAGAAATCATCTTTGTCTAAGCGTTTTCCCTCGAATCGAGAAACCTTTGCGTCTAATAGTGATGGCAATGCAAGTTGCATAGCAGTTTTTGTCTCTTTATCTTGTGCTACATCGAGATTCAGACCACCCTGATGCGTCTGGAGAAAGGCAAGCACTGTCCAATCTTTTGCGTTAACTTGCGACCAAATCACACCTCGATACTGTAATTCAGCCAGTGGTTTGAGGTGATCTGGGCAGGTATCCACAGCACGTAAATCCTGACGACTTACACCTGGAAGATAGAATATCGGAACAACGCCATCCAATGGAAAATCATCTAGCTGATCCGACAATACACATCGTAACCAAATACCAGGAC
>JBAUIA010000361.1:0-5756 GCA_049680565.1 Phototrophicaceae bacterium | reverse complement strand
CGGTCTACCGCCAGATGATGAGCGTTTGTGTGTCCATTTACGCCGAACCAAGTCGCGATGCCAGCGCAAAACGGTTTCAGGTTGCACAATCGAGATAACATCGTGAAGTTGTTTGACTGTGGCGTGCTTGATTTGTCTGAATTGCTTGGTCAAGAATGCCAGTACGAATTTATCATCTTTTTTTGGGCGAATAGTAGGCTGCTGATGTCGTTGTAAAATTGCAAGCTGTCGTCGTAACAACAGGATCTTCAAATCTTTGTCATATGATGCACGTGTGAATAGGTGTAATAACTCAAAGATGAGATTAATGACCTTCAAGAGAGTAGACCAAAGCAAGTGAATGAGACCTTTCCAAATGGTAGAATTTTAGCATCAAAATTGGATGAATCTACCTATGGATAAGGTTTTTTGACCCTACAGGATTCGCCAACAGTATCCGTTGTCTCCATTTTCCCGACAACGCGTGTCTTTACCTCTCTTAGCGCCCACTTTCTAGTGAATTTGATTCAAGATGTTCTTGCCAGTAATGATTCGTCTTAGCAACAACCGTAATAACATTCTTGATTTCTTTTTCGAGGCGGAAATCTGCCCCAGCAGGAAAATAGAGAATATTATCTTCACGTCTCACACTGATATTTTCTACAACAATAGCCCGTAACAACCACAATGCCATGTCTTCACTATCACATATCATACCAATCCAACCCCCAAAATTAGGGCGGATGGTTTTAAGACCTGTCACCATCTGTATACCGCGTTCAAGCTCTTTTAATACATCTTCGTAAGATTCTGGGTTTTCTTCAATCAGTTTAGGATCACCGGGTTCAAGTAACTTACCACGATGCGGAGGTCCTCCTGCAAGAGCAAGATCGCAAAAATCTGTCCAAATTTCGTTCCATGATGCGTTGCCATCAGCATCATATATTAAGCCTGCAGCACCCATTGGTGCGGCACTCGGCACTTGACCTTGATACCTTGGTGGTAACAAATTGATCAAATTCTGGTTCAGAACAACATCGCCAGTGCTACTGAATGCATTGGTTTGTGCGACATAACTTGGTTGAATGCTCACTACAACTTCGCCCATAGCAGCAATAGAGCTATGGAGTGATTCTTGTATTTTACTAGCGACTGCTTGACCTTCCACTAGCGATAGACTTTCCTTGACGGTTGCTGTTACTTCCGCAAAGAGGCGATGTCCTACCCAATGAACACGTAATTTAGTAATTTCTTCGACGCCTTCAACGGTTTCTGAAAAATGTTCAATCCGATTCATCACCGAGGGTTCAACCGCATCCATCAAACGATAAAAGACTTTACGAACGGCTTGCCATGCAATGCCGATAATTGTCACCCCAATCAACACCCCAATGATCGGATCAATAATCGGAATGTTAATCCATGCACCAAATGCTGCTAGCAATACCGCGAGTGAGGTAACACCGTCAATTCGTGCGTGTTGACCATCAGCAACCATTGCGTCTGATCCAATCCGTTTACCTACACGAATTTGTAGGGATGCAACGGCTTCATTCCCTATGAAACCAATGCAGGCAGCAAGAATAACCAAACCGATATTTTCAAGAGGAAAAGGTTGGAAAAATCGGCGAAAGGACTCGAACATAATATGTCCTGCACTATAGACGATAGATAGCACAATGAATATGCCTGCAAGGTCTTCTGCGCGTCCAAAGCCATAAGTGAAACGGCGTGTTGCAGCACGTCTTGCCAAATAAAAGGCAATCAATAGCGGGATAGAATTCATTGCATCGACAAAATTATGCCCCGTATCTGCTAATAGTGCGACGCTGTTACTGTACGTATAAATTACAATTTGTAAGATTGTCGTCAACCATAATAATCCTAATGATACCCATAAGGTGATAATACCGAGATTATTATCACGCACCGCCTCATCAATCACAACGCTGTCTGTATCACCATGATCGTGATCAAAGCCGGGCAGATGCAATACAGCACCAATCCATTCAATGATGCCTTCAGGATGTTGATGACCGCCGAAGGTCTTTTTTTGTTTAAGTGTTGTTTGGTCTGTCACATGATGCTCCTTATTCGTCTACAAACTGACTGTGGCCGATACATTGAGCAGGAAATAAAGTCCAATGAGTACAATTAGGATACCAATCACGCGCAGAATCAGTGCGCCTCGGTCAAAACGAAGCGTGATGAAACCCAGCATCACAGAAATAACTGCCAAACCTGCAGTTGATATGATAATCCCTCCAATGTAAGCAATGAAGAAAACGATGGTTTGTTCAGGTGGAAAGGCTTCTCCATGAGCATAACCATGAAATATAGCAAAAATACCAATAATAATGAGTATAATGGCTTCTGGTATTTCTTGTTGGATAACAAGTACAATCCCAAATACTATTAGTGATAGTGCTGTTCCATAAGCGATAATTGGTGGTACAGGTCCTATTGCAAAGCCAACAAGACCACCAAGGGTCATCATTACTGCAAAAGTTAGTGGAATCGTCCATATAGCACGTTTGCCAATTTGAGCACTCAGAAGACCTATCATCACAACTGCTAACAATTGTTCAAAATTGATGACTGGTTGCAAAAATCCTTCAATGATACCTGCATTTCCGGGAAGTACATGCGCTAAAAATGTTACAAGCAATGCCTTCATATAATTTACCTAATCCTCAGATTCGTCTTCCATAATTGGTAGGCAATTAGCGCAATATCCATAGATTGCCATATGGTCAATTCTTGCATGAAAATCATATTGCCTTAGTAATTCTTCACGCATAGCATCAAATAGTGAATCATCTATATCAGTCGTTTTATTACAATTTAAGCAAACGAGATGATGATGTTTTTCCAGACCGATAATCTGATACACAATCCCAGATTCTGCCATGTCAGTCTGCGAGACTAACTCAAGCCCTTTTAACCATTGCAAAATTCGATAAATAGTTGTCTCTGATAAGTTGTGTTCATTCTGCCTTAATCGTATATGTTCATTGACATCATTGATGGTCATGTGTGCTTGTGTATCTACCAAGGCTTCAATCACTAAACGCCGTTGGATGGTGATGCGCTCATTCTGTTGTCGCAAAATATGTACAATTCGTTCGTAGTCTGACATGATAATCTTTTTTTATTTAAGTTTATGAATGATTAATCATATCAGGCGTTTGTTACTGACTCCATACTCGAATGTAAACTGCCATCTTTATGAATATGCGGCACAAGTGAGTGTGGTTTTTCCAGTCCGTGTGCTTCCATCAATGCAACATCCCCCATAATTTCATGAGGAATGCCATCTGCGATTATTTTTCCATCATCCAATAATATGACTCGATCACAAACTTCAACAATCATCTCTAAATCATGAGATGCGACCATCACAGTGTGAGGTGCATTTTGTAAAAACTGAATCAAACGACGACGCGCACGCATATCAAGGTTCGCATCAGGTTCATCATAAAGCACTAAACCGGGACGCATTGCCAGCACACTCGCAATTGAAACCATACGCTTTTCGCCACCCGATAGATGATGTGACACACGATCTATAAGATGTGATGTTCCTGTCAATTTAAGTGCTTCATCAACACGGTCTGCTATTTCAGTTTCATCTAAACCACTATTAACAGGACCAAAAGCGATGTCTTCACGAACAGTCGGTGAAAATAACTGGTCATCCGAATTCTGAAATACTAAGCCAATCGCAGGGTGAAATTTCCCTGATCGTATAACATCACCGTAAGCAGTGAACGTTCCCGAGCTAGGCTTTAGAACACCACAAGCTGATAGAAATAGCGATGTTTTTCCTGCACCATTTGGACCAATGAGACCAACACGTTCACCATGTTGAATTGATAAATTAAGACCATTAAGTATCGCTGGACGGTTTGGATATGCGAAGTAAACATCGGCAAGTTGCAGCGCAGTATCATCAATTTCAAAATTTGTTTGTTTCATCAAGTCCTCTTTATCTGTATCTGTTGCGCCGTAACCTCGCAAGCGCATTGCTTTATAAACGCGCTCAGCTTGTTCGTAACTGCGAATGAGCAAACTGCCCATTAATCCTGCTAGTTGTGTTGCGCCACGTCTATTTAGCTTCGTTAGCTGAAAACCACGTAACGTCATCGCGCGTTGCATCCGTGTCAGTGAATCTGCAATCTCAAAGATATAACGCACTGTAAGCATCAGCATATCTGCTAAAATAGATGGAATCCCCATTGAGCGTAATGTAGAAACAGTCGTCAAGAATGTTGATGTACCAAACAGAACCAATGAGATCGTCAAAATAGAAATGAAACGACTCACCACTAAGAGCATATAGGAAACACCTTCGGATTGAATGCTAATAAAACCAAGCCGAAATATGACTGTTTCGCCCGTGAATAGGGGTAAAATTACGATCAGTGCACCGAGAAAAATACCTGGATAACGTAAGCGCGATAGTAAAAATAGAAACGGTAAACGCGATATCATGAAAATACCAACCGTAGCTACTAACATTACAGGTACAAAGCGCAAATCTTGAACAAAGGAGAAAGCAAGAATCAATAAAAGTAAGCTGATGAACTTGATGCGTGGATTCCAACGGTGAATCGGTGAATCAAGGTGTGCATATTGGTCAATGTGTAAGTGCATTGGATTCCACCATATCTGGACGAACACGTAACAAGAATGAAATAATGAGTACTGTAAAGAGTCCTTCAATAATTGCTAATGGAATATGAGCAAGAGTTAAAGTTGTAATGGCTGCTTGTTCTGTGCCTACATCAATATATGTTGGGATACTGGTCACAAGAAGCGTGAAAGCAATTAATGCTGCTAACCCAAGCCCCAATGCTCCACCAAGAAAGGCAAAAATATTGGTATAAATGACTCCCTTTAATTTCAATCGGTTGCGCAATTGAAAAATACCGAATGCAATTAGAGCAGGAAAACCCATCATCGTCGCATTAACTCCCAGTGTAGTTAAGCCACCATGCTGAAACATCACAGCTTGCAAAAATAAACCGACAAGTATTGCAGGCATTGCATACCAGCCCAGTACAACACCCAAAATACCATTTAAAACCAGATGAACACTTGTTGGGGGAATAGGGATATGAATCCATGAAGCCACAAAAAAAGCTGCTGTCATCAGTGCAGCTTTAGGAATATTAGCTTCGGGGTCTGCTTGTTGGTTGATTTTGCGCAAAGAAAAAGCGGTCAATGCCCCTGCTGTGACATAACCGCCAATGATAACTTCAGGTGTTAGAATACCATCAGGAATGTGCATTAATAAGATATATCCTTCAATACCTATAAGGTATTCAAATAGTAGCGCACATTTTTCTAGTTGTAAATGATTACATCAGTATCAATACGCTATCAAGAATTTACTTTATCTGGTTTACGACGTGCAAAGTAAAGTGCTGTACCGATACACCCCCAGATAATACTAATTGACATGATAATAATCTGTGCGGATGTGAAACCATTTCCTAAAGGGTTAGCTGTTTGAATCGTATTGGTATTAGCTTGTTCGATATTACCTGTTGAAGCTATTACGATATTACCATTCACTTGAAATTGCGCGTCGCCTGTGATGATAATTTGCGAGTCATCGCTCATTATTACTGACGATTGCGTATCCGCTTCAGTGGTGGTAGAACCTTCTAGTACTTCTTCAGGCTTCATACTCTCAGTGATTTCGACGTTGATAAGCCCACCATGCCCAGCTTTTCGTACCTGAATATCCCAAAACCCTTCAATAGTGTAAT